>CAYWJZ010000070.1:0-5968 GCA_964458635.1 uncultured Atribacterota bacterium | reverse complement strand
TTTCAGCTAATGTTTCGGCAAAGGAGCTTTTTCCGCTGCGTACTCCACCGGTAATGAGAATAAGTTTTTCTTTGAGCTGGTTCATTCATCTACCCTATAGTCAGTAATTTTTTTATACTTTTAAATCATCAAAGTTTGCCATTTGATTCAACAACTTGAACCCGGTTTCAATAAAATTCATACCATAAGCAGCTCCGGTGCCTTCTCCCAGGTGCATTCCCAAATCAAAAATGGGGACTTTACCCAGATATGAAAGAGCTACCCGATGACCTTTTTCTTTGGAGCAGTGGCTGGCAAACAGATAATCCCGAACAAGAGGAGCCAGGTTTACTGCCAATAGAGCACAGGCCCCTGATATCAAACCATCCATTACAACCGGTACTCTTCTTGCAGCTGCCGCCAGAATAACACCTACCAATCCACCAATTTCAAATCCCCCTACTTTTGCTAATATATCCAGTGGATCTTTGGGATTGGGTTGGTTTATTTTAATGGCTTTTTTGATGATTGAGGTTTTGTGTTGAATCTCTTCAGGCTGGAGACCGGTACCCATATCTACTACTTCTTCTATCTTTGCCCCGGTTAGTATACCGATAATGGCACTGCTGGCAGTAGTATTGCCGATACCCATTTCACCTAAACCAACTAAACCAATCCTTCTTTCTTTAAAGACCTTCTCAAAAACCTCATATCCGGCCAGTACTGATTTTTCTGCCATTTCACAATTCATAGCCGGACCGACAGCCATATTCCCGGTTCCTGGGGCAATTTTTTTGTCTATCAAGCCTGTTTTCTTCCCAAACTCCCCTCTCACACCCATATCTGTGACAATAACTTCAATAGCAAAATGGCGGGTCAATACATTAATGGCCGCACCCCCGTCAAGAAAATTTAAAACCATTTGACGGGTAATTTCCGCCGGATATGCGCTCACCTTTTCGACAGTTACACCATGATCGGCAGCCATTAAAAAAATAACTTTTCTCTCCAGACCTGGAGAGGATGAACCATAAACTCCGACTGCTCTTGCAGTTATATTTTCTAATCTTCCCAGACTCTTTTGGGGTTTGGTTAACCGGTCAAATTTTCTCAGTGTTTCTGCAATCATATCACAATTGCCAGGCTGAATATCCTGAATTAGTTGCTCAATTTTGCTGTTTTTCAATAATTTCTTCTTTCCTCTTGTTTGTCTTTATCTTTAAATGGTTAGTATCATTGACAGATTCTACAAAATAACCACTTTTCTGATAATATTTGATTACATTTAAGGCTGTGGAATATTGTTTGATATGCCATATTTTTTCTATTGGGATATCCAGAGCGATACCAATAATGATCCTGGCCACACCTCCGTGACAAATAATGGCAATAGTTTTTTTCTTATCTTCCTCATTATGTTCTTCAATGATTTTGTTTAAGCCAGAAAAAACTCTTTCTCTTAATGCAAAAGTACTTTCTCCTCCCGGCAGGGGTAAATCTGGATGTTTCCACCATTCCATTAAGCGTTCCCCTTCATCAAAATTAAGTTCCTTATACCGTAATCCTTCCCATTCACCAAAACTAAGTTCCTTAAAAAGCGACTCAGTACTTAGAAATAAATTGTGATTTTGTAAAATTATTTTAGCTGTATGGATAGCTCTTTTTAAATCACTGCTATAAGCAACATCAATTTGTTCATCTTTTAAACGATGAGCCAATTGTTCTGCCTGCCAGATTCCTTTTTCAGTCAAATCTACATCCTGATGACCTGAAAAGCGATTCTCGGCATTACTGAAGGTTTCTCCGTGTCGAATAACTAAAAATTTTAACATTATACTTGTCCTTATTCTTCTTACTTACTTATTATTTATATGCACTATTTTGAGTACTGTTTATACTTTGGTAGAAACTGATAATGATTTCACATAGATATGAGGGAAGCAATACTGGCCAGATACCCACCTGGCTTCATCACCGACAGCTATGATATCCTTTAAAACCTCCAAGGCATTTCCGGCAATCATAACATTTTTAATGCGGCCTGCAATTTTTCCATCTTTTACTTTAAAACCCAGCTGTACATTGTTGGAAAATGCGCCGCTTAAAATATTTCCTTGTCCCAGACCCAAGACCTGATCTATAATAATTCCCTCTTTTATATCTTTAATCATTTCCCCGAAACTTGTTTTTCCTTTCGGGATAACCAGGTTACTTACACCCGGAGATGGGGAAGAATGAAAACCGGACCTGATTCCGTTACCGGTTGCCTCTACACCTGCTTCAGCAGCATTCTGCAAATCATAATAAAAATTCTTTAGAACGCCTTGTTTAACCAGGGGCAAGCGCTGCATGGGGATACCTTCATCATCATAGGGAGCGCTTCCTCCTGCATAATCAAGAGTTCCGTCACTGTATAATGAAAATAAAGAGCTCCATAGACTTTCACCTTTTTTATCTTGCAGAGGAGAAACTTTTTTATTGACCAGTCTTCCGTTTAATCCACTGATTAAAGGAAGCATCAATACCAACAAAGCTTTGGGAGTAAAGATTGCCGGCATATTCCCACTCTTTATTTCCACCACATTTTCACCCCATTTAACTTTTCTCTCTAACCTTTCCAGTAAAATATCAAGCGATAGATTTGCCTTACCCCATTGTTGTGATTCCATTAACATCATCATATCATTATCTAGCGTGTTCTGAATCATCACACCCTGGGAAAAGATTGTTTTTTGATAATCAAAGGCACCGCCATGAGTATTCCAATACTGAACATTGCCTTCCTGTTTGCTAATTCCTGCATCACAGCGAAAATCTGCATTAATTGCATGAATGCGCTTAACAATTTTATTCCCTGTTTCTATCATTTCCTCAATCTTTTTTTCCTGGATAGAGGAATCAAATAACTCGGGATTTTTCTTAGGAGATGAAATCTGTTCGGGAAACTTAAAGTGAGCATCCTGCCCGAACTGGGCTACTTCAATTGCCTTATCAATCATACCATCAATCTGATCCCGGGAAGTGGATGAAGAAAAACCTACCTTCCCTTTATGGATCACCCTCAGAGCCCATCCCTCGGCTTCTTCCATATTGACTGATTTTAATTGATTCATTTCATAATCAACCGGTGTTGATTGAAAATTTACCTTGAATAATTCACCTGACTGAACTTTTTCGCCAATTTTTTTTATGATTTGTTGCATATTAATTATTCCCTCCAACCACGACTTGCTGAATACGAATATGAGGGCTGCCAAAAGTTACCGGTAAAGGGTGTTGTCCGCCTTTTCCGCACCCTCCTCCTGATTCAATTATTTTTAAATCATCACCGATACCGTCAATTTGATAAAGTGTGTCAAACAAATTTCCGGTTAAAGTTATATCTCTAACCGGTTCGGTAATTTTTCCGTTTTCAATCATATAGCCTTCTCCGGCACTAAAGGTATACATCTCGAAAGTAGTATTGCCTCCATAAAACTGTCTTGCATAAATACCTTTTTTGATGTCATTAAATAAATCCCGATAGGGTGTTTTCCCCTGTTCAATATAGGTATTGGTCATTCGGACAATCGGTTTAAAATGATAATTCAGTGCTCTGGCATTTCCGGTAGGTTCCTCTCCCATCCGGGCAGCTGTTTCCCGGGAATGAAGACGTCCGGTAAGGACACCTTCTTTAATTAAATAAGTCTTACGTGTCATAATTCCTTCATCATCATATCTGGAAGAACCCAGCAAACCGGGCAAAGAACCATCATCAACCACACTGAGATCTGATGAGCCAATCTTTTTACCTAATTGCATTAAATTCTGCATTCGGGGATCTTCATACAGAAAATCTGCTTCACTTAAATGGCCAAAAGCTTCGTGGATAAACACACCTGCCAGTACCGGGTCAAGTATAACCGTATATTCTCCGCCACGTACTGAACTTGCCTTTAATAGATTTACTGCCCGCTGCGCTGCTTTTTGAGCAACCGAAGAAAGCTGTTCGGCTACATCATAACCCTTAATACTGCCTGTGCTTTCATGGGCCATTTGAACATCATTACCATCACGGGCAATAGCAGTAAAATGAACACTCAAATAAGGCCGCTCATGTTGTATATATGTGCCTTGGGAATTGGCAAAATAGACAGTTGAGTAGCGATCAGAATAATCCACAATCGATGATTGTATCTTTGGGCTATAATTCATTAGTATGTTACTGTAGTTTTCCATCATGGCAGCTTTTTCTTTTAAGTTGATTTTTCTGAAATCACGCCCACATTCTGCCTGCAGGTGTTCTACCAACGGTTCAGTTTCAATCATATAACTTTTTTGATTCCCGATAAGTGTGGCAATTTCAATCGCCTGCTTTATCTTATCTTCTAAATCTTCCCAACGGTTAAAGCTGACAAAACCCCATCTTCCTTTAACCAGAGCCCTGACATTTCCTCCCCTCTCCTGGGAACTGCTTATTTTTTCCATAATCTTTCCCTGAAAACGAATATGGGTAGACTCATAATCTTCCAGACGAATTTCCAGGTAGTCTGCTTTTTTGTTGGAAAGTGCTTTTGTTAATCTGTTACGCATGTATTCCTCCTGCTTCACTTATTCTTGCTGATATTTTGCTTCTCTATTGAAAACAATTAAGTAACCACATATCTATTCTTCGATAGCATCATTGCTATTTTTCATAATACTCTGTTCCGCCAGATAAATAGAACGTTCCAGCCACCAGACCCATTCACTCCATTTCTTGTCAATATTCTTACTTTGCTCCTTTAAGCAAATTAATCCATTAAGTTTGGCATCAGTATCATCTGCATAAAAAAGGGCAACTGCCGGAAGAATGCTGGGTAATTTTGGGGAACCGAATTCAAATTTACCATGGTGGCTTAAAATAGTGTGTTTGATCATCATTGTCAAATCTTCGGGAAAATCACTTATCTGCTGAACTTTTTCCTGAATCATTTCTGTCCCGATAACAATATGTCCAATCAATTTCCCCTTATCAGTATATTCTATGGTACCATTAAAACGGTATTCTTCTATCTTTCCGATATCATGGAGAAGGGCTGTACATATCAAAAAATCCCGGTTAATCTGGGGATGAATCTGGCAGAGGGTTTCACAAATGTTGGCAACATTAACAGTATGTTCCGCTAATCCTCCTATATATGCCTGGTGCAATTTTTTGGCTGCCGGCGATTTTTTAAACTTTTCACGGAATATCAGATCATCAAAAAAAGAAACCAGTAATGCCTTTAAATATTGATTTTTGATTGAACCAATTTTATGATCAATTTCCATCATCAATTTATCAATATCTCTTTCCGTAGAAGGAATAAAATTCTCCGGGGAAATTTCCGAAGCTTCTTTTAAGGATCTAATGCTCATCTGCATCTGACCATTGTTTTTCTTTTTAATAACCTGTGCTTCAATTCGGGCAAATTGCATCTGCTCAATATCTTTTAATTTATTCCGGGAAATATCCCAGTAAATTGCCTCTATTTCTCCGCTTTTATCGGCAATTTTTAAAAATCCGTCCACAGTTTCACCATTTCTTCGTACCCTGAACTCTGCCTCTTTAATATAAAAAACTCCCTTAATTCTATTCCCTAAATTCAAATCAGCAAGGTTTTGTTTATTTTCCAATATCTTAACCTCTCATTCATTATAAAAACAGAACATTCAAACAATCAGAAACTATTATATATCAAAACACTATTTTTTGGAAATTTACTGCTATGTATTAAAATTATTTATAGGCACATTATAGGGATATTTTCTTGACAAGCTATCCGATTTTATCTATCCTAATATGTTAGTAGCTAATTATTAATTATTGAACAAAGCAGCTTTTCGCTCATTCACTAGCCGAAGTGGCGGAACTGGTAGACGCGCTACGTTCAGGGCGTAGTAGGTCTTGCACCTGTGGGGGTTCAAATCCCCCCTTCGGCACCATTTTATTTATCACTCAGGCCTTTATCAATGGCAATCCAGTCAG
>CAYWJZ010000069.1:2537-6000 GCA_964458635.1 uncultured Atribacterota bacterium | reverse complement strand
CTCCTGGTTATGTTGGTTATGAAGAAGGTGGACAACTAACCGAGAAAGTAAGGAGACGTCCCTATTCAGTTGTTTTGCTTGATGAGATTGAAAAAGCACATCCGGATGTATTTAATATTCTTTTGCAGATATTTGAAGATGGCAGGTTAACAGATGCCCAGGGCAGGGTTGTTGATTTTAAAAATACGGTAATTATTATGACTTCTAATGTTGGGGCAACTTTGATTAAAAAGGGAACTTCTTTAGGTTTTAGAAGTTCAAAAGAACCGGACCAGATGTCATACAAGGATATTAAAGAAAGTGTTATGGGTGAGTTAAATAAAACATTCAGACCAGAATTCCTTAATCGAATTGATGAAGTTATTGTCTTTAAAAGTCTTACAAAAAATGAAATCGAGCAAATTGCCGATTTATTGCTTAATGAAGTAAGAGAATTATTAGCCGAACAAAAAATTACCTTTACAGTTAAAAAGAGTGCCAAGGATATTCTGGCAAAAGAAGGTTATGATCCAAATTTTGGAGCAAGGCCATTAAGGAGAACCATTGAAAGATTAGTAGAAAATCCCATATCTGAAAAAATACTTTCCGGCGAATTTAAAGAAGGTGACCAAATTATCATTAAAGGGGAAAACGATAAAATATCTGCTAAAAAGAAAAAAAGGAAAACCAGTAAGGGGAAAATAGAAAAAAATAGTAATAATAATTTTGATGGTAATAAGTAAGGTACTCGGTTTATCGTAAAAACAAATATCTACTATGTTTAATAAATATAAAGTATGAAGAATAAAAAATTATTTTTCCGATGCAAACAATGCAACTATGAATCACTCCAATGGCTGGGACGATGTCCCAGCTGTGGAGAATGGAATACTTTTTCTAAAGAAGAAAATTCTACTTCGTCTACAAATGAAAAAAAAATAATGACGGATAATTTTGCCCAACCAGTTAATCAACTTCGATTTGATGGTAATGATCAGCGTTATAAATCAGGTATTGAAGAATTTGATCGTGTTCTTGGAGGGGGCGTCGTTCTGGGTTCACTGATCCTTGTTGGAGGAGAACCGGGAATCGGGAAATCGACCTTAGTTCTTCAAGTTGCAAACAAACTGGCAAAAAACGTTGGAAATTCACTATATATTACTGCAGAAGAGTCGATTGGGCAGATACATATGAGAGCAAAAAGGTTAGCTGTTGATGCCAGCCAGTTATATCTGCTTTCGGAAACTGATTTGGATCAGATTATTGCTCAAATACAATATTTGAAACCGAAAATTGCTATCATTGACTCTATTCAAATTATTAACAATAGTTCAATTCCATCATCACCGGGAAGTGTCAATCAAGTTAAAAATTGCACTTCAAGGTTAATGGAAATTGCCAAAAAAGAGAATATTGCCATGGTTATTATTGGTCATGTAACTAAAGGAGGAGCAATTGCCGGTCCTAAAATATTGGAGCATATCGTTGATACTGTATTATACTTAGAAGGTGAAAAATTTCATTCCTTCAGGCTTTTAAGGAGTATCAAGAATCGTTTTGGAACAACCAACGAACTTGGTATATTCCAGATGCTAAATAAAGGTCTCAAAGAAGTATTGAATCCATCTAAAATGCTTTTGTCTGCTCGTAGCCATCCTATTCCTGGGACCGTTACAAGTGTTACTTTTGAGGGGAGTCGTCCATTACTTGTAGAAATTGAGGCACTGGTCAGCTCATCGTTCTTAAGTAATCCTAGAAGAATAACTACAGGTGTGGACCATAATCGAGTTTCATTAATTATTGCGGTCCTGGAAAATCGTTTGGGAATTCAATTTCAAAATAAAGATATCTATGTAAATGCTGCTGGTGGGATCAAAATTATTGAACCGGCAATTGATTTAGCTATAGCTTTAGCGATTGCAAGTAGCTATAAAGGCTATACTATTGATATGGATACGGTTGTCTTTGGTGAATTGGGCTTAACAGGCGAATTAAGAACAGTCAGTATGTGTCAACGGAGATTGGATGAAGCCCAAAAGATTGGTTATAAGAAAGGGGTTATTCCCTCTGAAAATTTTCGACAGTTATCTTCTCTGAAGAAGAATATGGAAATCCAGGGAATTAAAAGTATAAATGACATAGTTAAAATTTTGAGAAAAAACTAAAACATGGAAGGATTTAACATCTTTTAGAAGCCCCTTAGAGCCAACCGCATTGCGTGCACGCTGTTTACTAGTAATTTTGACACCCATTAAAGCGAATGATATAATTTAGTTGCCTTTCCACAAAAAAGATACTTTTTTTGGGGAAAAATATAAAAAAGAAGAGAGGTGATTGCTGCCCTAAAAAGTGAGATTTGACATTTGTCTTAAATAGAATAGAGGAGGTTTTTTATTTTGTCAGGTCTAACTAAAAAAATATTTTGTGTGCTATTTGTTTTGGTAGGCGGGTTTATTGGATATGAAGTCATTCCTGGCATAAAAGCTTTAACGAATTTAGATATATTGATGCAACATAGGTGGCTATTATTCGTATTATCATTTATTTTAGGAAGTTTTATTGGATTTATTTTATTCATACTAAGTCATAAAAAGCTAAGTTGCCTGGTTAAAAGTTTTGTATCCTATTTTTTAAAAATACCTGCTCAGAATATTCTTTCTGGTGTAATAGGTCTTATTATAGGTTTGATTATTGCAAACTTGTTGGCCTATTCATTATCCTTTATACCCGTTATTGGAAATTACTTACCTATTATTCTTAACATTACCCTTGGATTGCTGGGGATTACTTTAGGTATAAGTAAAAGAGATGAAAGTGTAAATTTTTATAGGAAAAAGATAGGAAGATTCAAAAAAAAGGATAAGCACTTTCAATATCAACCAAAAATATTGGATACTAGCGTAATTATTGATGGTAGGATAGCAGATATTTCTCAAACAGATTTTTTGGAGGGAGAATTAATTATCCCTCGTTTTGTGCTAAACGAACTTCAATCTATTGCGGATTCTTCAGAACCTTTAAAGCGGAATAGAGGTCGACGTGGGCTTGATGTACTTAATAAAATAAACAAAATACATGCTGATAAAATTAGAATAATTAGTCATGACTTTCAAGATTTAAAAAGTGTTGATACAAAATTAATAAGATTGGCCAAAGAATTAGATGCTAAAGTATTAACCAATGATTACAATTTAAATAAATTAGCACAATTAGAAGATGTGTCAGTTTTAAACATTAACGATTTGTCTAATGCTTTAAAATCGATTATTTTGCCCGGAGAAGAATTGGTAACCCAAATTATCAAAGAAGGAAAAGAGGCAGGCCAGGGAGTAGCGTATTTAGATGACGGTACTATGATTGTCGTGGAAAATGGTGTAAAAAATATTGGAGATAAAGTGAAAGTAACCGTAACAAGTATTTTGCAAACTCCAGCTGGGAGAATGATTTTCGGTCGAATCAAAGAGAAGCTGGGTAAAAAAAATCA
>CAYWJZ010000069.1:0-2437 GCA_964458635.1 uncultured Atribacterota bacterium | reverse complement strand
ATTTGTTCCACTTAACCAGAATCAGGTTGGAATGTATGTTTGTGGTCCGACGGTTTATAATTTTTTTCATATTGGAAATGCCAGACCATTTTTAGTTTTTGAAGTCTTAAGAAGATATTTACAATATAAAAATTACCAGGTGAAATACATTTCTAATTTTACCGATATCGATGATAAGGTAATAAAAAAGGCAAACGAGATGGGAATCGCATTTTCAGAAGTAGCGGAAAAGTTTATCAAGGAGTATTTCCAGGATGCAGACTGTTTAAATATCGGAAGAGCTGATATTTACCCCCGGGCAACAGAGCATATTCCTGATATTATCCAATTTATTCAGGGCCTTGAAGAAAAAGGGTATACATATTTAGTTGATGGAGATGTTTTTTTTGATATAAACAAATTTAAAGATTACGGAAAGTTGTCAAAGCAAAACTTAGATGAAATAAGATCTGGTGCAAGGATTGATCTTGATAAAAGAAAAAGAAACCCCTATGATTTTGTTTTATGGAAAAAAGCTAAAGAAAACGAACCTTATTGGGATAGTCCTTGGGGACATGGGCGACCGGGATGGCATATTGAATGCTCAGTAATGTCTAGCAAATATCTTGGAGATAGTTTTGACATTCATGCCGGGGGTGCTGATTTGGTTTTTCCTCATCACGAAAATGAAATAGCCCAAAGCGAAGCCTTAAGTGGTAAAATTTTTGCTAGATACTGGTTGCACAATGGCTATTTAAAGATAGAAAATCAAAAAATGTCCAAATCTTTGGGTAACATATTAACAGTAAGAGAGCTTTGTCAAAAATATGATGGGTCTGTAATCAGATATTTTTTACTTTCGGCTCACTACAGAAGCCCACTAAATTATTCCATTGACCAGATCGAACAAGCAAAAAATAGTATGGAGACATTGAATAATTTGATTTATAATATTCATTTCTTGCTTGATCAAAACCGATTTAAGAAAAATATCGATAAAGAAGGTAAAAAACTATTAAATTTCAAAGAGCAAATGAAAAATAAATTTGTTCAAGCCATGGATGATGATTTTAATACACCAATTGCTTTGAGTACATTCTTTCTATTATCAAAGGAAGTAAATATTTATCTGAATAGAGGGGATTTAAAAAATAAAGAAGTACTCCAGGAAATCTTGCAATATTATGAAAAATATGGGAGCAGGATATTAGGCTTTGAATTTCCAACTGACATTCGAGAAGAGAATGGTCTTCAGAAAGAAGAAATCGAAAAAATGATACAAGAAAGAGAAGTAGCTAGAAAAAATAAGGATTGGGAAAAAGCTGATAGGATAAGAGAAGAATTAAGGAAAAGAAATATCATTATGGAAGATACACCAGCAGGAGTTAGATGGAAAAAAGCTTGACTATATTTCTGGAATTAGTCTATAATTGAATCATTATTTTTGATTTTAAATTAATTTAATATTAAATATACTCCTCCCCAAAGGCAAGCTGGGAAATAAGGGGGTTTGCCATTGGTGATTTTTGTAGAAAAATCGCTTAACACTTATCGCAAATACAGTGATCGATCATTAGTAAATTTGGCTACTTACGGAGACTTTTTGGCTGAACAATATCTTATTAAGAAATACAAAAAGATGGTAAAAATAAAAGCCAGGGCTTATTTCTTGGTTGGCGCTGATGCGGAAGATGTTATTCAAGAAGGAATGATTGGGCTTTTTAAGGCTGTTAGAAGTTATGATTACCAAAAATTAACTTCCTTTAAAGCTTTTGCTGAAATATGCATACATCGGCAGATTGTTACTGCTATAAAAATGGCCTCCAGGCAAAAACACAAGCCACTAAATTTTTCTATTTCACTTAATCAGCCAGCCTATTCTGGAGATTCTGAGCGTACATTGGTAGAAGTTATTGATGATACTCAGATTAATGATCCCATGTCTTTTATTGTAACCCAGGAAAAATTTGAAGAATTAAAGGGTAAGTTAAAAAAGATATTATCAAAGTTAGAAAAAACTGTCCTGGAAAATTACCTTGCAGGAATGGCATATCATGAAATTGCCAAAGAAATAAATAAGAGTACTAAATCTATTGACAATGCCATGCAAAGAATTAAACGAAAATTAGAGATTATTGCTAAATTAAATTGACTCCAATCTTAAAAACAATTATAATGTAAAATGTTGCCGGTGTAGCTCAGTGGAAGAGCAGCTGATTTGTAATCAGCAGGTCATCCGTTCGAATCGGATCATCGGCTCCAAAAAGGTATAAAATCTATTGGGGAGGTACCAAAGTGGTCAAATGGAGCGGACTGTAGATCCGTTGGCTGAACGCCTTCGAAGGTTCGAATCCTTCCCTCCCCACCATAGTTGCCCGCGTAGCTCAGTAGGTTAGAGCGCATCCTTGGTAAGGATGAGGTCACCGGTTCAACTCCGGTCGTGGGCTCCAGGGGAAAA
>CAYWJZ010000068.1:0-6169 GCA_964458635.1 uncultured Atribacterota bacterium | reverse complement strand
CCGTAACTAATGTTACAGATACAATTAATTCTTTACTAAGGATTATTTCTTGCCCGTATAATAGTTTAAGTGAATATGATGCACTATTTTAAGCAACATTATTTTCAAAAAATATTAACATAACTTTAGAAAAATATTGTCAATAACTTTAGAAAAATATTGTCAATAACTTTAGAAAATGTCACCTAAAAAGACACTTAATTATCGCCAGATAATGTCACCTTCAGGGGTATTAATTAAATAATAACTGGATCTCGTTTAACCAGTCTATCAAGATAATAACAACACCAATGCCATTGTTTCAGACAAGGATATTGGTGTTGTCTTTTTATTTGTCTACTTTCGAGAGAAGCAGCTTTTCTAGCATCTCTATAATCTCCTGGTCACTCTCTTCAAAACTAGTCTTTTGCAGTATTTTATGCCCGTATTTGTAATAATGCAGCTCATCTGGAACCCAGATCTTCTTTTCCTTCATCGGTTTAATTGGCTTTTTGGCTTTTGGCATGGCACAAGGTGTTGTAGCATAAATATTGCCCTCGTAGCATACCTTCAGGCCTAAGCGAGGACTTACCAGCACCTCGATACGTCCCCTGGAGGCTAAGCGGGGCAGGTTTTTATCTTCTAGAATTTGAAAGTGTTTATGGTAGAAGGAGAAGACTCCTCCCCGGTCATAGCTGCGCTTTTCAATCACACATAAGATATGGTCGAGACACATTTCTTTGGGAACAGGGCGAAATGCGCTTTCTTCTTTCGCCTCTACTTTAAAGTGAGCATTGAATTTGGGAATATACTCCCGTAAAAAGATATTGGCCTCTTGGGCAGTTTTGATCCCCCGGTATTTCATCTCTACAGGCAGACGACTCTGCAGGGTTTGCCATAAGCGTTCAATCCGTCCCTTGGCCTGCGGTGAGCGGGCTCCGATCATGTGAATTCCAAGCTGGCTCATAGCCCGTCCAAATTGAGTCAGATTCACCCTCTTTCCGGCTAATTGCTCTTCTAGAGATAGTTTATCGCACTTGGGAGAAAAGAAGATGGTATGCCGGTCTGAATAGGTACTTACAGGAATCCCAAATAGTTCCAGCATAAGATACATGATTTGGAAATATCCCTCCAAACATTCACCCTCTGCCAGATAAAGACCCGTTAGCTGGCCAGTAGCATCATCAATTCCTCCGTGTAGGTGATAGGTTCTACCATCAGCTAACCAGCCAAAGGGGGAGGCATCTAGCTGTATTAGTAATCCCTCTTGTTCTTTGCGTTTTCTTCTGCGGTGAGATCGAAAGCGCCTGCGCTTTTTGGGGCTTGTGATACCAACCTTCTTTAAGAGGGTATACAAGGCTCCATAACTGATGGTAATCTTTTCATATTCTGCCAGTAATTGCTGAAAGTGGCAGAAGTTGGCATTAGAGTAGGCATGGGAGTTTTTTAAGGCAATGATCTTTTCTCTTAAGAATTTATCAATTGCATGAGATGGTTTTCTACCACTATTTTTGTGTATCAGTGCATTGGCCCCAGATGTTTTGACTCCTTTCTTGAGGCGAAGTATTTGCCGGGTAGAAAGTCCTAAAGATATTGCAGCCTCTTTTACTGTTAGCTTGTTTTCTATCAGCTTAGAGATCGCCACATACCTACCAAGTTGTTTTTGAGACATTGGATAATGTACCTCTTGATTCATAGTGACATTTTATCAAGATAATTAACAAGGTGACATTATCACAAAATAATCACATAAAAGTTTAAAAATTCCTTGACATATTGCAGAATCATACTTATAATTATAAAAGAAACTTGATATACTATATTAGTTTTTAAATTTTATATTTGTGGTATACATATGTTAAAAGAACAACATGATAATGTTAGAACAAGAATATTATCTGCTGCTAGGAAATCCTTCTTCAGCTTTGGTTATTCCAAAGTAACAATGGATGAATTGGCCATAGAGCTTCATATGAGCAAAAAAACCCTTTATCAATTCTTTAAAAGTAAAGATCATTTACTGGAATCTGTTATTTATGACTTCTTCCGCGAATTTCAGGAAAAAATTAATCAAATAATAAATGAGAAAAATGATAGTGGCTTAGGTGTCCTAAAACAATTCATGTCTTTGGTGCAATCACAAATTTCACAATTTAACATAAAAGCCTTTGAAGATATCCGCAAAAACAACCCCAATGCCTGGAAGATTATCAGTTTTCTCAGGGAAAAAATGATTAATAACCAATTAAGGGAGTTAATTAAACAGGGTAAAAAAGAAGGGACTGTACGCAAGGATATTGACCTGGACATTATCGTTCTGGTTATTCTCAATACAGTTCAATCAATTGCAATTCCAGAAGTAATATCAAAATTCTCCTATTCGACTGAAGAAGTCATCGAAATGCTTTCCAAATTGATTATTTATGGTATTTCAAAATCAGAAAATATAATATAGTTGTAGTTATAATAATTAAATCATTCCTACACTTAAAATGTGGAATATAATTTATTTATAAATAAAAATATAAAGATAATATTCAAGAGTGTAACAAATACTTTAGTAAGGTGAATTAGTTTTTTTAAAGGAAGAGAATTTCTCTTGAATATCATTCTTTTCCAAAATACGAAGCATATGAGGAGAAGTACATATCTATGACGAAACAATTAGCTAAATTTATCAGTAAATATTCCAAAGTTATTATTATTCTCATTTTACTGCTAACCCTTCTAGGTATTACACAAATCAGAAACTTGAAAGTAGAAGACGATATTACCAAATATCTTTCCGAAAATGATCCTGAAATCCAATTTTATCAGGATATTTCCGAAAAATTTGGCAAATATGACGAAAATATGACTCTCGTGTCCCTTGAGTATATTGACTTATTCAAACTGGAAAATTTGCAGAATTTTAAAACAATTGCCGAACAAATAGAAAAATCTGATTATGTTGTTTCAGTTAATTCATTCTTGAATATGCCTAAAATTATGGCTACCAATTTTGGTATTGAAGTTAGAGAATTCGTAGAAACTTTTCCTGAAACAGAAAATGAAGCTAGACAATTAAAGAAAGCTGCCTTAGAAGATGAACTGATAAAAGGAGCTTATTTATCATCAGATGGTCAAGTAGGTTTGCTTATGATAGAATCTCCAGATAATGTAAATGGGACACTCTTAAGAAAAGACCTGGAAAAAATCATTAATCAGCACGAGGAAAACCTCAAGCGGGTGGAATACTTTGGACTCCCAATTATGGAAACACAAATTTCAGACATGGCTTTTAACAATATGTCTTTAGCTATCATTGCGGCTGTGGTAATCCTGATTCTTCTCTATTATTGTTTTAGAAGCGTACAGGGAACTTTGTTACCAATTTTGGTCGCCCTTCTTTCCTCTTTCTGGATGTTAAGCTTGGTTGCTTCAACCGGAAGAACAGTAACTATAGTTATATCCGCTATCCCAATTATTATGCTTTCGCTTGTGACTGCCTACGGAATTCATTTTCTTAGTCACTATTATGAAAAAAGGCATTTTCTTTCTCCAAAAAATGCAGTTATAAAAGCTATTGAATTTATTTTTATCCCAATTTTAATGAGTGCCTTAACTACTATAGCCGGTTTTGCTTCACTAATTACCGCAGTAGTAAGACCAATGACCGAATTTGGTATTTTTGCCACAATAGGTATTTTTGTATCTTTTCTCCTGGTAATTTTTCTACTGGGCGCCATCCTGATTGTCTTCCCTCCCAAAAAAGTACCTGAGAATTTTTCCTATCATGCCAATGACCTGGTAACAAAATTTCTGAAAGTTATTGCCCAATCAATTATTAATAGAAGATATTTGATAACTGGCATAATTATAACGGTGGCAGTTTTATCTATCATTTTTTCCTTTCAGGTTAAACCTGATTCATCAATAGAAAATAGGCTAGGAGAAAATAATCCCATTACCAAAACAATGGATTACTTTAAAGAGAAATTTGGTGGTGTTGATTTCCTCTATGTCTATATGGAAGCAGATAATATTAAACACCCCTATATTCTAAGAAATATAGATAAAATCCAAAACTATGCCCAAAGGCTCCCTTCTCTTGCCCAGCCCTCTTCAATTAGTATTTTTCTGACACAGCTCAATGAGGCTATGGAGAACAAAAAGATTATTCCGGCTAATTCAAACAAAATAGATAACCTCTGGTTTTTTGTCGGAGATAATGAATATGTTAATTCTATGATCGCTAATGAAAATCAGAACACTATTCTACAAATACGTTCCAGGGAAATGACTTCTTTAGTTGTAGACCGTTCTATTAAAAAAGTGAATCAATTTATCCAACAAATCCCCACCTCTGTCCGTGAAGTTGACCTAAATCAGTTGTCAGCCGGTGAAAAAGAACAGTATTACCCCTACATTGCCGAGGATATTCTCAGCTCCTGGCAGGCAAATGGCCTGAATATTGACAATAGAGAAGAGGTAAAAGAATCACTTATTAACATTATTACCCTGCCTGAGGAAGACTTTCTCCTATCTACGGAAGATTTCAGCGAGGAAGTACTCAGCCTGTCAGCCCTGGAACTGGAAGATTTTGCTATCTCAACAACTGAGATAAAGCCCCTGATTACAGAGTACCTCAAAGTCTATCCTGAAGAGGGTACTTTCCTTGAAAACTTAAGACAGCAGCTTGAGATAACCGAAGAAGATGCCGAATACTTAAAAGAGGTTATCGACAGTTCCATAGCCATTGCCGCAGAACGGGAAAAAATCTCCTATGCCCAAAGGGAAATAGGCAATATACTCGATCAAAAGCTAAGCCGGGAGGATGCCGACTATCTCTGGTACCTTACCGATGACTATCTTTATGTTCCTGATGCGGATGGCGAGGTAAATTTTTCCTATAGACTGACCGGTATCCCGGTTATTACCAACCAGGTTAATAGTAGTGTCTTTCGGGGTCAGATCAATAGCATGCTCACTGCATTTGCTGTAGTGTGTGTGTTATTAGTTTTACAGTTTGGCTCCCTCTGGATCGGTCTTGCGGTCATGATCCCGATTATGCTAACCATATTAACCTCTTTTGGTGTCATGGGAATGACCGGCATCTCTTTGAATATCGGTACCATGATGGTAGCCAGTATTGCCATCGGGGCTGGAATTGATTACACTATCCATTATATCAACCGCTATAAGCAGGAATTAAAAAATCATGATAAAGTAAAGGCTATGAAGATTACCATGACCGGTACCGGCAGAGCTATCGTCTTTAATTCCATATCTGTGGCAGCGGGGTTATTTGTCTTGGCTTTCTCAGAAATTAATATGATTTCCGAATTTGCCAAGCTTATCGGAAGTGTAATGCTGATAAGTGTGGTCTATACCCTGTTATTACTGCCGTTATTATTAAATATCATTAAATTTAAGGAGGAGAAAAATGATAAACAAATCTAATTGTTACTTTGTTACTCTTATTGTTTTAGGTCTATTGTTTGGTCTGAACTTCTTCGTCTGTACCGCCCAACAGCCGACCGCTGATGAGATAATTGATAAGGTCAGAGAAAACCAGATGGACTATGAAAATAGCAAAACCCAAGCTGAAATGATTCTCATCGATGAGGGGGGTAAGCAGGAAACAAGGGAAATTATCATGTTTGAAAAAAAGGAAGAAGATGACAAAATCACTATGCTGATGCGCTTTCTCTCCCCCAAATCGGTAGAGGGAGTAACCTTATTGAGTATTGAGAATGGAGACAAAATTTACCTCTACATGCCCGCCTATCAAAAACCAAGGAGAATTGCCGGTTCTTCCAAACAGGAAAACTTTATGGAAACAGATTTCTCTTACGAAGATCTCAGTATGGACTACCAAAATGAACTATATGAGAAAGAGCTAATAAAAGAAACGGAAGATCAATTCGTACTGGAAGTAATTCCCGATGATGAAAATACTTTCTACCGCAAATTTGTACTCTACGTTAATAAGGAACAATTCTACGTAGAGAAGGTAGAATTCTATGATCTGGATGGAGAACTGGTTAAAACGCTGGAGATCAAAGAAGTAAAATTTGATGATGAGGGCAAATTCACACCCATGGAGATGGAGATGAATAACATTATTGACAAACATCAAACCCAGATGAATATCAAGGAAATCGATTACAACCTGGATCTCTCAGACAGTTTCTTTACTATCCGCACC
>CAYWJZ010000067.1:0-6217 GCA_964458635.1 uncultured Atribacterota bacterium | reverse complement strand
TGGTTACTAAAATCCTTAAATAATTTATTAATAGTAAGTGCATGTTGAATATTAAACATTTTTTAAAAACTAATCTCCAGCCCAAATTTAAATCGATAATCTTCATCTGTTATAGAATAAGTGTCAAATTGAGTATTTAAAGTAAAGTCAGGTGAAATTTGATAGTTAATATTGATGCTACTAGAACCACTAAAATCAAGTGGTGTTGAATAAGTAATAAAGAGATCATCTTGAATAGTTTTCCCAACTTCCAAGGTTAAGTCTGCAAGGTCCATGTTTTCTGACAAGAAAGATTGGCCGTCTGAAGTTCTTAAATCATCGGTTGACAATCTCAAAAAATCCAGCCCGAGCTGATCTGCTAATTCTCGCTCCATCCGCTTAAATAAGTTCAATTGTAAGCTTTGGAAAATAATATTAACCATTTCCTCGGATAGCAACTGGTTGATTTCACCTTCAGAAAGACCTTCAATATTTCTATCAAAAGTCAGCAAAGAAACTATTTCTGCATCTCTCAGAGCAGGCTGGGAGGATAAACTGATTTGAGGGTTAGCCAGGTTTCTGGATACATTAATGGTAATTTGAACGTCCTGCACATTGGTTTGCGCTCTGGCGTTGATATCAACATCATTAACTGTGAAACCATGAATGGAAACTCTCCCTTCTGAAAGTACAAATCTTTTTTCAAAATATATTAAATAGCCTTTCCTTAAAACAAGGTTACCCTGTACTGAAGGTTCAGCAAAAGAACCGTTTAAATTGATATTTCCTGTCACATTGATCTCGGCATCGGGCAATTTTAAACTAAAGGGATCGGCAATTTCAATATCTATATTAAATTGACTTTGTAAGGCTCCAGATGTATCAGGCAAAGAATCAGATACTTCTCCTTCTATAGCAAGTTGTTGCAATTGATCAAGATTTAATTCGCCTTTGGATAAAAGTATTTCTCCATTAATTTCAGGATCAAAGAATGAACCTCTGATTTCTGCCAGGAAATCAGCTTCGCTTTCTAAAATATTCTGATAGATGATTTTTTGCTCAATATTTTTTATGGTTAGGGACATATTTTCAGGTAAAAGATTAATTAATTGAAATTGACCGGCTATATTAAAACGATTTTCATAAGCTGTAAAAGCTATGGGAGGAATTTCAACCTGATTATCCGATACTTCTATTCTGGTATTGATTCCTTCAATTTGAACAGGCAAATCATCCAGGGTTAAATTACCCTGGTGTACTTCAATTTCTCCGTTGGCTATCGGGTTTTCAGATGTACCGGTTAAATGGAGTTCGAGATCAATGTTTCCCATAACTTCTGAAAAGCCATCTTTCCAGAACAATTTTAATATATTAAGGTCAGCATTATCCATCATTATTTGGAAATCCAGTGGGATTTCCTGGTAATCATCATCTAAACTCAGATCTTTTCGTTCTCTGGGGAGAAGGGTATCCAGAGGAAGGTTGCCGTTTGCTTGTATTTGATAATCATTTTCCAGGGCAATCTCTAATTTTCTTATCTCAATTTCATTTGTTTCACTATCCCAGGTTATATCACTCTGCAGATCTTCAAACTGAAATTCACGAAAATTACCTTCTTTAATTTCGGCAGCCATAGAAACTTGCGGCTTACTAATGGTTCCCGCAAGAAGCCCATCAATGTTTATGATACCTCTCATTGTTTCATCAATCTGAATCAGGTTCATCAACATGTTGATATCCAATTGCTCAGCCTGGAAATTTATATCCAGATCCTGGGCAGTACTTATGTTTCCGTCTGCTTTAAAATGCCCTTCAGATTGGATTAAGCGGAAATCAGAAATAGTAAAACCCTGTTCATTTCTAATAATCACTGAATCCAGACTAGAAGGCGTATTATCTTTTTCTTGCTGGGGAACAAGCTGGGCAGATAAGGAAATTTGCTGTTCAGAGAGATTTCCGTTTAGATTTGCTTTTCCGGTTATTTGAGATGGCAAATATATTTTCAGATTATCATCAATAGGATAGAAATATTCAATCATCTCATTAAGATTTTGATGAGAAAAGTCTATTGACAGAGAAAAAGGATTATCTCCTCCTATTTCGGATTGGCCTTCTGCATTCATTTCCATTGTTTTGTTTTGCAGGAAAAAACGTTTTATTTCTAAGGAATAGGGATGGCCAACCAGATTTAGTATTTCATTTAGATTGCCTTCATAGTCTTCAGGCAAAATATCCTGTTCGGGCTGTAAAATAAAATCAAGCTCACCCTGTCCCAACTGGTAGTCCTGATAGTAGACCTGTTCTAATTGAAAATTTCCCTGAGCAGTCAACTCCGGCCAAATACCCTGAATTTGTCCGGTACCAGCTATTTGTCCAGTCAAAGGAAGAGTATCGGTAATTGTTTTAATTAATGGACTAATATCAACCGTATTAAGTTGATAAGATAAATCTATTTCAGGGGCAATAGTGTCATTTAAAAAGATATTTCCGTTTCCGGTTAATTTTGTATCTTGGCTTGTCATTGTGATTGTTTCCAACAAGATAGTATTTTCTTTATAAGTTAACTCTCCGGTAAGTTCATCGAGGTAATAATCTTGTATAGAGAATTCTTGTAGGTCAAAGTTAACATCGGCTTCAAGTTGTTCTGAATTACCATAAAAATTTCCTTCTATCGATGCTCTCCCGGTAGGTCTTGTCTCTAAATCCAGGGAATTGGCAAGTTCTGTTAATTCTGGCACCTGGAAGGCAAAGTCCATCGTATAGCTAAAAATTTCATCAAAATTGATCTCTCCATTCAGGAAGCCATAATTTTGACCTGATTCAAATTCAGATTGCTCAATAGATAGAACTGCATCCGGAATGTTTAAGATTGCTTTTATATTACCCCTTAATTGTTCAGACATAGAAAAATCTTCAGTTCTTATAGAATTCACCATAAATTGTCCTTTAATATCAACAAGTAAGCTGTCTTGTTTTTGATTTTCTATTTGAAAATTACCACCTATATTACCTGTTAGTCCCTCAGGAAAAGAAAATTGATTAAATAAGGCATGTTGCAGGGAAAAATTTTCTGTTTCGAGAGAAAACTGGTAAAAAGGAACATCCTCTGACCAGTCAAATTGTCCATTCATGGTTAACGGAGATCTCGAATCGGAAATATTAAGTGAATGAATAATCAACTCTTCGCGGTAGAGAGAGAAAGATAAATCACTTTTTTGAAAAGGTATGTCTTCGACGATGATTTCACCAGAAGATGCTTCACCGTCAATTTGAAAATCCTCCGGGTATCCTTTGATATTTGCGGTTAAATCAACCTCCCCTTGCAGGGAAAAATCATTATAATCAGGTGCAAACATGGATATATCTTCTTTTAAATGAGATGCACCGACTCTTTCACTTTCAATGTCAAGATCAAAATAAACCTCAGGTTCAACCAGGAGAAGGCCTCCTAGATGAAAATTTCTGTCGCGATAAAAACCATTCAATTCAGAAATCATTATTTCCGGTTTTGTAAATTGTATGGAACCACTCATTTGATTGAACGGTATCCGTTCTAGAAATTGTGGTTTTACATCAACTTTTTGGAAAGTTGCTTTCCCCTGCCAGACAACCTCTGCGGGATCCAACTCAGGAGAAAAGCTCATATTAAGATCAAGATCAAATTGCCCCTCGCTTATCTCAAACTGTTCAGCAACATCAAGATAATATTGAAAATGCGTAATATCAGCATTTTCCAGATGGAAATCCAAAGAGTATTCAGGCTGGTTTATCAATACCTGTCCCTGCAGAGCTAATAGAGCATTATCTTTTTCCTGGCTACCCTGAAAATCGAATATAATCTTGGGCAATTGAGTCAGATCAAGATAACCGTTAATATCTTTTGCTCGCGTGGTCAGATAATCCTGATCATAGTTAAATACCATCTCATCATGAAAAATCAGGTGACTATCCTGAAAATTAATCCGACGGATGATCATACTTTGCTGGATTTCTTCAGGTTCTAGTTGTAGTTTTCTGATGAAATCAAATTCTCCTGTTATTTCTCTTGTTATAGTGGTAGAAGCCTGAGAAAAAGTAATATCCCGAATATCCAGCAGCCATTCTTTCCAATAAAAAAGGGAAAAGATGAAATTAAATTTAGCTTCTGCCTTTTCTGCCTGAAACAGTATTTTATCTTCTTCGGTAGAGCTATTTTCAAAAATTAGGAAATTAGTTAGCTGTAAAGAACGAAAAGAAAGAGAATCTACTGTCTCAATCTCTATATTTTTTCCAAGACCATCTTCCAACTGTGTTATTAGGATAGATTTTACATTTGCTCGGAAGTTTTCACTATTGATGTATAGATAGAGAAGTCCTGAAAGAACCAGTAAAATAATTACCGACAGGACAAACCAATAGATTAGCCCCTTTTTTTTCTTATAATTAATCAAAATATCTTTCCTTTTTGAAAATTTATTTTACAAAAATCCATTTAATACAATATAATAAAAAAAATTATATATGAGGGATTTTAGCAGTAGCTAAATATTATTATAAATATTATAACATATCATCTTTTTTCTAAGAAAGGAAGAGCAGTAATCTCAATCTAAATTATGAATTTTAGATGCTTGACATTTGTGATAAAATAAATTTAACAAACAAATAAATCAAAAAGCAAAGCGTGGGAGAATAAGTACATAATACGATGGGTACAGAAAACCGTTGTTGATGAGAAACGGTCTCATTGATGCACTAAATGGACCCACAAGCTTCAAACTGAAAAAATAATATTTTGAGTAGGTTCTGACGGTGTTTTCCCCCGTGAACGGGAAAAGGGTATCGGTATCAGATTATGCCCGTACCTTAATAAGTGGGAATGGACAGTTATGATAAATTGTTTATTTCAACGAGGGTGGCAACACGAGAAAATAAACCTTTCGCCTCTTGGTGAAGGGTTTTTTTGTTTTATAAACAAAAGGAGGAAAACGAAGGATGTTTGTTGATTTTAAAGAAAGAAGATGGCCCCCTGCAGGGGGGTGCAAGGTATTTTAAAAAAAAATAAATTAGATATTGAGAATTTAATAAAAAGTAAAGAAAAAGAAAGGAATAAAGAAATGGAACAAGTTAAATATATTTTAGATGAAAAAGAAATGCCTCAATATTGGTACAATATTCTGGCAGACTTGCCTGAACCACTGCCTCCGGTATTGCACCCCGGAACTAAAAAGGCTATTCAACCCGAAGATTTAGCACCTTTGTTTCCTATGGAATTGATTAAACAGGAAATGAGTACAGAAAGGTATATAGAAATTCCAGATGAAGTAAGAGATATTTATCGGCTCTGGAGACCAACAACACTCTTTCGAGCCAGACAACTGGAGAAGTCCCTTAAGACACCGGCTAAAATTTATTACAAATATGAAGGCAGTAGCCCACCGGGAAGCCATAAACCCAATACCGCTGTTGCGCAGGCTTATTACAATAAGAAAGAAGGAATTAATCGTATTTCTACAGAGACCGGTGCCGGTCAATGGGGAAGTGCGCTGGCTTTCGCTGGAGCCTGTTTTGATATTGAAGTCAAAGTTTATATGGTGAGAATAAGTTATGAACAAAAGCCTTACCGACGGGTTATGATGCAGGTATGGGGTGCAGATTGTATACCCAGCCCCTCTGAACAAACCAAAGCAGGTAGAGATGTCCTGGCCAAAGAACCTGATTGCCCGGGTAGTTTAGGATTAGCAATTAGTGAAGCCGTAGAAGAAGCAGTTAGCCGGGATGATACTCATTATTCCCTGGGCAGTGTACTGAATCATGTTTTGTTACACCAGACGGTCATTGGACAGGAAAGCAAAAAATTGATGGAGAAGATTGATGAATATCCCGATATAGTAATTGGTTGTGTGGGTGGCGGTTCAAATTTTGCCGGAATGTTCTTACCTTTTATTAAAGATAAGATAGACGGTTCCCATCCTGATTTGAGAATTATCAATGTAGAGCCGACCAGTTGTCCAACCCTGACCAGAGGACCTTATAGTTATGATTTTGGTGATGAAGCCGGGATGACACCTTTGATGAAAATGTATACCCTGGGTCATGGGTTTATTCCGCCTCCTGTTCATGCCGGTGGTTTAAGATATCACGGTATGGCTCCGATTATCTGTCATTTATTGAATATAGGATTAGTGGAAGCTCGGGCAGAACAGCAACTGGGAACTTTTCAGGCTGGTGTAGATTTTGCCAGAACTGAAGGAATAAT
>CAYWJZ010000066.1:0-6220 GCA_964458635.1 uncultured Atribacterota bacterium | reverse complement strand
TTCTGCATTTCTAAATATTTGCGAACATATCTAAAACCTAATCTTTCTAAAAAAGTGATACCTGCCCTGTTATCTTTATAAACATTCACGTGAACCTTATTTAAGCTTAAAGCACCAGCATGTTCAAAACCTCTGGCAAACAACCTTTGCCCTATTTTTTTTCTCCTGTGAGAAGGATGAACAAAACAATACAGGATAACCCGTCTTATACCTCTTTCTGGAACGACATATAAACTTCCGATAATTTTCTTATATTTTTCCACCATAAAGATATTTCTACTCGCCGAGTTACCCTGAGTTTGCAGCTGCACTTGCAGCTGCTCTGGTGAAATTCCTAAAGACTCTTCTTTCCCTTCGGCTACTGCTGTTAAATAGAGGTTCAGATAATCATTCCAGTCTGAAGTGTGAAAATTTCTTATCTGATATTGCTCATTTTTCGTTTGCATAAGGTTTCTCCTGCCTTTATAATTAATACTATTATTTTTTATTAAGAGAGTCAAAATGATTTAGTCATATGAAAAAGGAGTATTAATGATGAATAATAAAGTTCAGGTCTTAGTCATCACCCCTCACCCGGATGATGCAGAATTTGGTACCTCTGGAACTGTAGCCAGATGGATTGCTGAGGGAAAGACTGTCATCTATGCGGTATGCACCAACGGAGATAAGGGTACCGAAGATAGGAAAATAAAATCAGAGGAATTGGCAATTATTCGAAAACAAGAACAGCTTGCCGCAGCAAAGGTATTGGGTGTTAAGGAAGTTATTTTTCTAGAATATCCCGACCAGACATTAGAAGACACTCCTGAATTCAGAAAAAAGATTGTGCGGTTAATACGAACCTACCGTCCCGAAACGGTCATCACAGCTGACCCCTATCGGCGTTTTATCTGGCACCGGGACCACCGCATAACCGGTCGGGTCGTTCTGGATGCTGTTTTTCCTTATGCCAGGGATTTTTTGGCTTATCCTGATTTAATCAAACAAAACCTTCAGCCTCATAAGGTAAGAGAAGTGCTGTTATGGGGTTCAGAAGAACCAAACTATCGGGTTGATATTACATCATATTTTGATTTGAAATTGAACGCTCTTTTCTGTCACCAAAGCCAGGTTGGCGGTAGTAGGTTCCCAGAGGTGGAAAAAAGACTTAGAGAACGTGCCATCCTAATGGCTGAAAAAGAAGATTTTGAACTTGCCGAGGCTTTCTACCGAGTTAAGATCTTACAATAAATATAGAACCCGCAAAGCGAGTGGCTTTAAGAGCCTCTAAAAGGGATTTAAGTTTTTCTTGATTACTTCTGGTTATGCTTTTTTCTTAGAAGATCCTTTTTTATGGTTAAATAAATAACTCAAAAGATTAAGATTGCAGCCAGACTATATCACCACACAAATGGGGATCATGAGGCCTGGAGGAGAATATTTTGTATTCCTCTTTTTCTTTTTTGAGAATAGTGGTTTCACCGTGTCCAGGAAATATTTTGGTATCCTCCGGTAGTATAAAAATCTTCTCTTTTAAAGAAAGAATAATCTGTTGAAAGGCTTTAGGTGATCCGGTTCTACCCGGTCCTCCCTCGAAAAGGGTATCACCTGCAAGTAAAATTTTACCAATCCTAAAACATAGACTTCCCCTGGTATGACCGGGTGTATGCAGTACTTCTACAGAAATATGGCCAAAATTGACAGTATCACCATCATTTAACATGATATCAACCGGATAAGGTAAACCTTCACTATTTAAGGGATGAGCTGCCAGCAAAAAATCTTTGGACTGAAAGTCCTGCAGTGCCCCAATATGATCCCAATGATTGTGGGTAAGAAACAGGTAACAAAGATTTGTTCCATTTAATTCTTTTTCTATTCGTTCTGCCTGGGCAGGGGCATCGATTAAGATGGTTTCCCCTGTCTTAAGACAGGTTACGATATAGGCATTGGTTGAAAGAGACCCTAATACGAGTCTTTTGATAGTCATTTTACCATTTTCATACACATTAACAGATTTTTCCATAGAAACAACTCCATCTTTCCTTCCAGTACACTAATACCTAATATTATAACAATATGTTCAAATATGAGCAAAAAAGTTTAGCAATCATGATATTTTGAATTACCTTAATGCTACTAATCCTTGCTTATTCAGAATAGAAAGCCCTATAAATGTGCATTGATAGAGGAGAAAATTTACTCTATAATTGGAGAAAACAAATAGCTTCACATACTACCCGAAAGGAGCATTTTATACATGAATCAAAATAATCGAAAGGTTTTTATTTTTGTTAGTTTGACATTTGTTTTAAGCTATCTTTTAATTTTTCTCTACTTAGCTTTTGGTGGAAAATGGGTCATGCCAGGTTCACTTATCATAGCAACTGCATATATGTTTATCCCTATGGTCGTTACAATTATCATACAAAAAGTAATGTATAAAGAACCGGTAAAAAAACCGTTAGGGATTTCTTTTAAGTTCAATCGCTGGTTTCTGGTAGCATGGCTACTTCCGGTCATGCTTGCCTTTGCCACCCTGGGAGTTAGCCTCCTCTTCCCCGGGGTAGAATATTCTCCGGAAATGGCGGGTATATTTGAAAGGTTTGAATCTACACTCAGCCCTGAACAACTGGAGCAAATGAAAGCTCAGGCTGATGCCTTCCCCCTTCATCCTTTCTGGATTGGACTTTTACAGGGACTTATTGCCGGAATTACTATCAATGCTGTTGCCGCTTTCGGTGAAGAATTGGGATGGAGAGGTTTTTTACAAAAAGAGTTAGGTTATTTGGGTTTCTGGAAATCCTCAGTTGTTATTGGCTTGATTTGGGGTGTATGGCATGTTCCGATTATCTTGCAGGGACATAACTATCCGGAACATCCTCAAGCCGGGGTCTTTATGATGATTGTGTTTACTTTATTGCTTTCTCCTATTTTCAGTTATGTGCGGTTAAAAGCAAAATCGGTCATTGCGGCAGCCATCATTCATGGCTCGCTTAATGCCACCGTAGGACTTCCACTTATAGTAATAAAAGGAGGAAATGACCTGATAATTGGAGGAACCGGACTGGCCGGTTTTATTGTTCTTGCGCTGACCAATCTAGGAATTGTTTTTATGACTGTTATTTTGCCAAAGAAAAAATTATCATTTAAAATTACCTGGAAAAAAATAAATTAATATAAAAGCTGAAATGTATACAATTATATTTTGTAATTAATTTTATAAGGATGTATTAAAACAACCTTGCTAGGTCTAGGTGAATTAGTTGTTTTTCTTTGTGGACAATTCTTCTTAAATGTTTTTAGTTTTACCACAATATTTCTTTTCTATATGTTCAATTTTTTTTACCCGCCGCTCATGCCTGCCGCCCTGAAACTCGGCTTGAAACCATGCGGAAATTATTTTTTTCACCTTTTCCCGATCAAAAGGCCTGCCACCCAGGACCAGTACATTGGCATGATTATGTTCAATACTTAAGAGAGCCTCCTGTTCGCTATTAACTAAAGCTGCCCTGATACCGGGAATTTTATTCGCAACTATAGCAGCCCCAATGCCGGTTCCACAAGCTAGAATTCCAACCTTATTATCTGAATTCACCACCTGTAAAGCCATTTTTTCTGCATAATCGGGATAATCAACACTATTCTTATTATATGTACCGACATCTTCAAATTGATAACTCATCTCATTTAATATTGTTTTAATATATTCTTTAATTTCATAACCGGCATGATCTGCCGCCAGAACAACGATTGGTTTCATTATATCTTTCATTTCTTCCATGGCTTAATCCTCCAAATGAATTAATTCTATAATCTTTTAAAAAAATATCTTTCAATTTTTAAAACTTAATTTAGATTCCAATCGTCTGGCAAACACTGGGTAATTAGTTTTTTAAATGGCAAAACATCCTCTGTTTGACATCTAAATAAATACTGCTGCCTCATGAGCTGTTTTTGTAACTGGTACAATGTAAACTATTTTTGAATAATATGATCTTTGGGATTAATTTATTTTCTTCTTACTAATATACAAGTTACCGCGCAGGTTTATATTTTTAACTGATACTATAAAAACTGGAAACATTTTTAATAAAGATGATTGTTTCTTATTTTGATGTAGAATTCTGAGTAAATTGCTTCCGGGGATAAAGGATTGGTCTTTTAAAATAACATCTCCGCAAAGAAAGATGCCGCCAAAAGGTTTGTAAACCAAAGCTAATATTTGAGCCAGCTGACCTATGCAACTATAATACAAATGTAAAGCCTTTTCAGCAACTACACTTTCATGCCGCACTGCAGCCCGGGCAATTTCTGCAGCAGGATCAGCCTTGTTAGTAAATATATCCGGCATTTCTTTTTTTTGACTAATAGAAAGTCTTTGATATAATCCCTGATAAATTATCTGTAAACCTCTCCCGGAAATAAAATCTTCCCAGGTTGGCCATCCTTCTCCTTGTTTTTTCTTCTGAAATAACCATTCAATCATAGACTCATGTTCAGAATTTATAGGGACAACAGGGGCATGGGCAATTTCTGATGGGATGGGATAATATTCATTCTTTCCGCTTTTTTTCTTTAAGGTAACTATTCCTGCTGTTCCCAGTCCGGTACCGGGTTGGATAACAATCATATTACCTTGGGAAAATTCGGATGCTCTTTTCACTTGAGAGTGATAAATGATATGATAATAATCTGCATCTAACTGATTAGTTTCCACCAAACTTATAATTCCATAGGCTGCTGCTTCAATGTCATTCATCATCAAAGTTTTATTCCGGGGCAACCCGCTTTGAAAAAGTTCTTCCAGGGTGATTTCTGGTTGGCCTTTCCAATTAGTCATTTTTACTTTTTGATTTTGATAAACAGGGCCGGCAAAATCTATAGTGCAATAGCCTATCACTTTATCTTTTAATTTTTGCTTGAATAACTGAGATAATTGATTTAACAGCTCCTGCTTTGAACTGATTTGATAACGAAAAGAAGGGCACTGTTTTATCATCTTATCTGTGCCAAGATCTTGCCGAGCTAATGTTATCCTTGTATTCGTGCCACCTACATCAATTCCCGCGATGATACCTGCTGGATAATATTTATTACAATTTGTTTTTCTTTTTTCTTCATAACTTTTAATCATTTTCCCGTCTTTTCAATTTATATCTGTAACTTCTTCCATGTAAATCACTTTATTTGCAGGTATTTTTATCCAAGTTCATTATGCAAACCGTATCAATTGTCATATACTGTTCACCTTCTGATCCTTTTTCAAAAACAGGCTTTTTTCAAATATTAAATTATATCTCCTAGAAGCTTTACTGATGCTGGTGCTGACATATCAATAAATTTAATTCAATTCAATTTACTATTTTTCATTATTATAGCAAATATTTTTTCATAACCCAAAATAACATACCACTTTATTGCTTAAATTAATACATCGGGGGAATTATTCAGAATCAACGGATTACCGTTAATACCAAACAATGTCACCTCCATGAGAATTTGACATGCTCTTACCGGCATGTTAATTTGATAATAAGATGAAAAACTCATGAAAGTACTCATTAAAGAACATCAATATGCTCGAAAAAGAGTCAATGAACTGGTTGAAGCTAAAGAAAAATTCCAAAAGGGGAATGAACCTCTATACCTTTATACCTTTTTCAGATTTATAAATTTTAAAGATCTCTTCATTTACATGCTTAGTTCAAATATGAACAAGAAACAAGTTAATAGTATTACTTAAAGGAATTGATATGGATATTTTTCAGGAAACCTTTGTCTATCAGATCAACCTGATTGGTAAATTTGCTTTGGCGTTATTATTCGGTTTAATTATTGGATTTGAAAGAGAGTTGGCTGGAAAACCTGCTGGAATGCGTACCTATGCTATGATTACTGCAGCTACCGCAGCGCTTGTATTATTAGGGATAGAAGTAGTCGATTTTTTTCAAATTCGCTATGATATCAAATTAATTTCTGCAGATCCCACTCGTGTAGTGCATGCAATAGTCATCGGAGTCAGTTTTTTAGGTGCTGGAACAATACTCAAAGACAGAAGTTCTGGAGACATTCATTACCTGACAACTGCAGCGACTATCCTTGGAGCCACAGCTATTGGTATTTCGGTGGGATTATCCCAATTATTTTTCGCTTTTGGATTGACCTGTATTATCATACTGGTGAACTGGATATTAAAGTACCCAGAAAACTGGATTCAAAAAAAATTGAAAATTAAAAA
>CAYWJZ010000065.1:1923-6255 GCA_964458635.1 uncultured Atribacterota bacterium | reverse complement strand
AGGATTAAAGGAAGTAAGAAAGCCCTTGCTTTGACTACAGAGGGTAATGGCAGGTTCTGTTTTCTTGATCCCTTTGAGGGTGCTCAAATTGCAGTTGCTGAAGCAGCCAGAAATTTATCCTGCAAAGGAGCAATACCAAAAGCTGTTACCGATTGCCTAAATTTTGGGGCCCCGGAGAATAGTGACAGCTACTGGCAACTGGCACAGGCAATTAAGGGATTATCTGAAGCCTGTCAATTTTTTGATATTCCGGTAATTAGCGGTAATGTTAGTTTGTATAATGAAAATAAAGGAGAGCCAATTGATCCAACGCCGGTGGTCGGTATGGTTGGTGTAATCAAGCATTGTGGAGATATACCTACTTTAGATTTTAAAAAAGAAAATGATCTAATTTTTCTTTTAGGAGAAAGCAGGAATGAATTGGGAGGTAGCGAATATCTGGAATTTATTCATCAATTAAAAGTTGGTGTTCCTCCTGTTCTTGATCTGGCTCAAGAAAAAAAAGTTCAATCTTCTTGCCGAAAAATGATAGACAGCGGAGTTATCGCCTCATCACATGATTGTTCTTTAGGAGGGATTGCTATCGCCCTGGCAGAGTCCTGTATTGGTAGCGGACATGGAGCAGAAATTGAACTAAGAAAAGACATACGTTCCGATTGTTGTTTGTTTGGGGAGAGCCAGTCCCGCATCATCGTAAGTATTGATCCTGCTAATTATAAGAGATTTATTGAGATTGTGCAACTGGAAAATATACCATTCCAACAAATCGGCTTAGTAAAAGGAGATCATTTAAAAATTAATCAATGGGTAAACCTACCTGTTAGCCAGCTTGAAAAAGCATGGCGGAGGATAAAATAATGCGTGAAGAATGCGGTATTTTTGGTATTTTTGACCGAAATCAAAAATTAGATGTAGCTAAATTAACTTATTTTGGTATTTTTGCACTTCAACATCGTGGACAGGAAAGTGCTGGTATTGCAGTTACAAATGGTAAGAATATATTGATTTATCGTGACCTGGGACTAGTTTCCGAGGTATTTAATGAGGGAATATTAAATACTTTACAGGGTACTGCCGCTATTGGGCATGTTCGTTACTCAACTGCCGGTGCTAATAACTGGGAAAATAGCCAACCAATTCTAAATCAATATTCCGGAAAATCTTTTGCCTTAGCTCATAATGGGCATCTGACTAATCAAAGTGCATTAAAAGAACACTTATCTTCAAAATCATTGCTTTTAAAAAACCGTGATGCTGATAGTCATTTGCTATGTCAGCTAATAAGCGCTACCGGAGAAAAGGATATCGAAAAAGCTTTAGAAAAGGTAGTTTTGCAGATCAAAGGTGCTTTTTGTCTGGTTATTCTTACCGAAAATAAACTGATTGGTATACGAGATGGTCGAGGTTTTCACCCACTTGTTTTGGGAAAATTAAAAGAAAACGAAGGTAGTTATGTAATTGCTTCAGAAGATGGTGCTTTGCCACTAATTGATGCTCAGTATATACGGGAGATACAACCGGGAGAGATGGTGGTTATTGAAAAAAATCTCTGCAAGTCCAGACAAATCATACCGTGCAAACAAAAGGCTTTATGTGTTTTTGAACATATTTATTTTGCCCGTCCGGACAGCAATGTGTTTGATGAAAATGTAGCTGTTGTTCGCGAAAGAATAGGTCAAAAATTAGCAACAGAACATCCCGTTGATGCGGATATGGTTATTTCAGTTCCGGATTCCGGAAGGTTTGCTGCCTTGGGTTATTCTCAAAAATCAGGTATTCCTTATCAGGAAGGCCTGGTTAAAAATCCCTATGTTGGGAGAACTTTTATTCAACCGAACCAAATCTTAAGAGAGCATTCTGTAAAAGTAAAGCTCTCTCCTGTTTCCGGGATTGTTAAAGGTAAGCGGATTGTGATGGTCGATGATTCAATTGTAAGGGGAACAACCAGCAGAAAACTTGTTAAATTGCTGAAAAATGCCGGTGCAAAAGAGGTTCATGTTCGAATAAGCTCCCCACCTGTTCATTATCCCTGTCATTATGGTATCGATACACCCAATAGAGAAGAATTATGGGCAACACGTTTTTCTGTTGAACAAATAAGAGAATGGATTGAAGCGGATTCTTTAGGATATATTAGCCTCGAAGGCTTGACCCATGTTTTTAGAAAAAACAAACCTGCTGATTTTTGTACTGCCTGTTTTAGCGGCAAGTATCCAATTTAAAGAAAGTATAACTTATACCGTATATCGTATACGTAAAATACTTTAAGCATAAATGTAGGCAAAAAAGCTTAAAATGTGGGAATAATGGAATGAGATTATTTCTCACTATTAAATAAAGTTACATCGATACAATCATAGGCGTGTACTTTGTGTGTGGTCGTTACACTAAATAATTATCTATGATTCTTACTCTTTGATCTTATATAACTTGAAATTATAGTTTTTTGGTTTTACCGGTATAGGTTATACGTAATACGGTATACCTACCATATACATTCAATTATTGCTAGAATAGATCGAAAGGACAAATAATATGAGAGATGCCTACAAAAAAGCAGGGGTGAATATTGAACTGGCAAATAATATTATCAATAGAGTAAAGCCGATGATTCATGAAACACACATACCGGGCGTAATGAGCGAAATAGGCAATTTTGCCTGTTTATTCGCTCTTTCGCAGGAAAGTATAAAAGACCCGGTTTTAGTATCACGCACTGATGGTCTAGGTAACAAATTAATGATTGCAAATTTAATGAAAAAGCATGAAACAATCGGAATTGACCTGGTAGCCATGTGTTTAAACGATATTTTGACCTGTGGTGCCAAGCCCATATTTTTTTTAGACTATCTTGCTACAGGTAAATTAGAAGAAAAAAAGATGGTTGATATTATCAAGGGGATAACCAGAGGATGTAAAAAGGCAGGGTGTGCATTACTGGGTGGCGAAACCGCAGAAATGCCAGATTTTTACCGGGAAGGAGAATATGACTTATCTGGTTTTGCTGTAGGCATTATAGATCGAAACAAACTAATCACCGGTAAAAATATCAAGGTAGGAGACATTTTGCTTGGTTTGGGATCTTCAGGATTACATAGCAATGGTTTTTCTCTAGTAAGAAAAATTTTATTGGATAAAGAAAGTGTTTTTTTAAAAAAGAAAATAACATCTTCAAACCACTCCTTGGGGGAGGAAATTCTTCAACCTACCAAAATTTATGTGTCAGCTATTTTATCATTACTAAAAAAATATCGAGTTAAGGGTATTATACATATCACCGGAGGGGGATTTTATGAAAACATCCCACGTATCTTACCATATGGAGTATCAGCTAATATTTCTACTGATAAATGGCCTGTATTGCCGATTTTTAATCTGATTCAAGAAAAAGGTAAAATTAATGATAAGGAAATGTTTTCTACTTTTAATATGGGAATTGGTATGGTTATTATTGTTGAGCCAGAGCAACAACAGTCTATATTACGGGATTTAATGAATTCAGGAGAAAAGGCTTATCAAATTGGTGAAGTTATCTCACAAAAAGATCCGGAACAAAGAATCTTTATAAGTAGCAATTAGCGAATAAATTTACCTTGCCTCTGAAATTTTTGTTCATTAATTATTGGTCTTGAAAAATATAGAAAGTTTATAATTATTATGCAGATTATCAAGCAGAAAAAAAAGGAACAAGTTATGATTCGGATAGCAGTACTGGCTTCCGGAAGGGGAAGTAATTTACAGGCAATAATAGATGCCATACAATCAGGTCAGATTAATGGTAAGGTTGAAATTGTCATTAGTGATAATCCGGATGCTTATGCTCTGGAAAGAGCAAAAAAATACCAAATTGATACACTGGTTGCATATTTCAAACAATTTAAAAATAAACAAGAATACGAGCAAAAAATTTTGGAGCATCTTGAAAAGTATAATATAGATTTAATTGTTCTGGCCGGTTATATGCGGTTATTGAGTTCCAGGTTTATAAAGAAATATCGTTATTGTATCATAAACATACACCCTGCTTTGTTACCTGCTTTTCCAGGACTTCATGCTCAGAGGCAAGCCCTGGAATATGGTGTCAAAGTTAGTGGTTGTACTGTTCATTTTGTTGATGAAGGTATGGATACTGGTCCGATTATCCTACAGAAAGCGGTGGAAGTAAAACAATCTGACAATGAAGAAATACTTTCTGATAGGATATTAAAGTATGAGCACCAGCTTTTGCCCAAAGCAATTCAGTTATTTGCAGAAAACAAGATTCAGATTCGCAATAATAAGACCACATACCTGAAAGAATATTGAAAAACCTGTAATACTCTACACAATCTT
>CAYWJZ010000065.1:0-1823 GCA_964458635.1 uncultured Atribacterota bacterium | reverse complement strand
TATATTATAGGGACAACTGATAAGTCCCGTCTGAACCAATATCATGAAGGTGCTTCAATAGTAATAAAAAATAAGAAGAAGTTATTTATCTATCCCGAGAATAAAAATCATCTTGTCGGTGTGAAACCCGGAATTAATTTACCAATCGAAGATAATAGACAGGTCATTGGGGTTGTTGGTATTACCGGTAATCCAGATGAAGTTGGTCCTTTTGGAGAGATCATCAAGATGACAGTTGAAATGATGTTACAACAACAGTTCCTACTAAAAGAGATTGATCTGGAGAGACAGGCTAAAGAAAATTTTATTCATGATCTTATTTCCGGGAGAATAGGAAACGATACCGATTTGTTTATAGCACGAGGACAGATTGTTGGTTATAACATTACTTTACCTCGTGTAGCTTTAATAATTAACATTTATCGCTTTGAAAAGAAAGCCCAGCAAATTTTTCAGGAGCATAGTGGACTTAAAGAAGGCGAGATATACCTGCAAAGAGTAAAGAATGATGTTTTAAGAACAATTCGAGAACTTTTTAAAAAACAACCTCAGGATATTGTTGCATATGCAGGAGGAGATCGCTTTGTAGTTCTAAAAATAATTAATTTACAGGATACAGATGAAGCTATAAGAGAAAAACTAATAGATACCAGTCAGAAAATCAAGAACGCTATTTTAGCTGAAAGAAGATTTCATGCCTCTATCGGAGTAGGAGAATATCACCCAGGAATCAGAGGCATTGTCCGGTCGTATCATGAAGCATGTAAAGCCTTAGACATAGGTGATAAAATAAAAAGTGATATTGATATACATCATATCTCTCATCTGAGGATCAGCCGTTTATTGGCTGAAGTTGATCCAGAGTTACGAAAAGATTTTATTGAACAAATATTACATAAGAAAGATTTTAGCCCAAGAAAGAACCCTATATTATGGGAAACCTTGCAGGCTTTTTTTGGCTATAATCTCAATATTACTGATACTGCAAAAAATATTTATATACACCGAAATACCCTTCTTTACCGTTTGTCAAAAATCAAAGACCTCACCGGATTGGATCCCCGTAGGTTTGACCAGGCATTACAATTATATATTGCCCTCAAAATGAATCATTTTTTAGAAGAATAGAAATAAAAATTATATATTTGTTAAAAATTACATAAAATAAGCTTAATAGATACATAAATATTGTAATATTATACAAAGAAAAACCTCGACTATTGTTCTACAATAATAAAAAGAACTATTTGTAGCATATTTAAATTTTATCTGCATAACTACAGTAAAAGAAAGAGAGAAAAGATGAAAATTGTTATTGCGCCTGATTCTTTTAAAGGAAGTTTGACTGCTATCGAAGTCTCTGATGCATTGGAAAAAGGTGTGAGAAAAGTATACCCTAAAGCCCATATTGTGAAAATACCCATGGCTGATGGTGGAGAAGGTACCGTTCAGTGTCTGGTCAATGCAACTTGTGGAAAAATATACAAGAAAGAAGTAATAGGACCACTGGGTGAACCGATAATTGCCTCATTTGGTGTTTTGGGTGACAAAATAACTGCAGCTATTGAAATGGCTTCTGCATCCGGACTTCCTCTGGTTCCACCTGAGAAAAAAAATCCCCTTATTACCACAACTTACGGTACCGGGCAATTGATCAAAGCGGCTTTGGATCACGGATGTCGCAAGATGATTATCGGCATTGGAGGTAGCGCAACTAATGACGGAGGGGCAGGAATGGTTCAAGCGCTGGGCATTCATCTACTGGATGCAGCAGGGAAAGAAATAGGTTATGGCGGTACTCAACTGGGTCTGTTGAATAGAAT
>CAYWJZ010000064.1:0-6292 GCA_964458635.1 uncultured Atribacterota bacterium | reverse complement strand
ATCGTAAAATTGGTAAAGATCTTGATTTATATAGCTTTCATGAGGAAGGAATAGGCTTTCCGTTTTTTCATCCCAAAGGGATGGTTATCCGTAATTTGTTGGAGAAATTTTGGCGTGAAGAACACCAAAAACAAGGATACCATGAGATTAGAACCCCTATAATTTTGAATAAATCATTATGGATTCAATCAGGACACTGGAATCACTATAAAGAGAATATGTATTTTACTAAAATAGATGACCAGGACTTTGCTGTTAAACCAATGAATTGTCCCGGAGGTATTTTGGTATACAAAAATAGATTGCACAGTTACAAAGAATTTCCTTTAAGAATAGCTGAGCTTGGGTTGGTTCATCGACATGAATTATCCGGAGTTTTGCATGGTTTATTCCGAGTTCGTTCATTTACTCAAGATGATGCCCATATTTATATGAGACCATCTCAAATTAAAGAGGAGGTTCAAAACCTTATTGACTTTGAAGGTTTTTTCTATCAAACCTTTGGATTTGATTACCATATTGAATTGAGCACCAAACCTGATAATGCCATGGGTTCAGACGATACATGGGAAAAAGCGACAAATAACTTAAAAGAAGCTCTGGATGGGAAAGGATTACCTTATAAAATAAATGAAGGCGATGGTGCTTTCTATGGACCAAAAATTGATTTTCATCTAAAAGATTGCCTGGGGAGAAGCTGGCAATGTGGCACCATCCAGTTAGATTTTCTTATGCCCGAAAAATTTGACCTTTATTATATCAACCCCCAAGGAGAAAAGAAACGGCCGGTAATGTTACATCGGACAATACTGGGCAGCCTGGAACGTTTTATCGGAATCTTAATAGAACAATTTGCAGGTTCTTTGCCAACCTGGATTGCTCCCGTGCAAGTGCGTTTGTTACCGATAGCTGACAGGCATGTTGCCTATGGTAAAAAATTAGAAAAAATGCTATCGGAAAAAAATATCAGGGTTGAGCTTGATGAAAATAATGAGAAGATTGGTGCAAAAATAAGAAACGCAGAGATGCAAAAAGTACCTTATATGCTAATTTTTGGTGATAAGGAAGTGAATGAAAATTTAGTAGATGTAAGAAAACAAGGCAAAGGAGTTCTGGGATCTTCTTCTATTGATCTATTTATCACTCAAGTTAGTAAAGAGATCCGCGAAAAAGAATTGCCTTGAATATTTAATGAAGATTTATAGTGATATTCTATAGCAGATCCTGCTCCAGGGTAATTATTAATAATACAAACAATGTTGACTAAAAAAAAACAATATGCTATAGTCTTTTATTAGGAATTTTATATAACCATGCAAAACCACCTTCTAAGAAGGCAGTAATGGTTAGATGTTTAATTTAATAGATGGTAAAAATCTAAGGAACAGAATAGAAGGAGGAATGTGAAATAAAGTCAAAGTCTACATTTCGGGTAAATCGCGAAATCAAAGCCAAGAAAATACGATTAATCAATTTTGATGGTGAACAACTTGGTTTGGTTGATCGAGAAACAGGTTTTGAAGAAGCACAAAAAAATAATCTTGATCTGGTAGAAGTTTCCCCTGAAGCAAATCCCCCTGTTTGCCGTATTATGGATTACGGCAAGTATCGATATACCATGGAAAAAAGAGTAAAACAGGGTAAAAAGAAACAAAAAACAACCAGTTTAAAAGAAATTAAAATGCGACCAAATATTGGCGAACATGACTATCAATTTAAAACTAAGCAAATTCATAAATTTCTACAGGATGGCAATCGTGTTAAAGTTACCATAATGTTTAGGGGTAGAGAAATGAAATTTATTGATGCAGGTCGAGAACTTTTGGAAAGAGTGATATCTGAAACAAGTGAAATTTCTAAGGTTGAAAAAAAACCGAAATTAGAAGGAAGGAATATGACTTTAATTCTTATTTCTAATAAAAATACCTGAGAATAGTTGAAATTATCTTTTAACGGAGGATAAGTAGATATGCCGAAAATGAAAACTCACCGAGGTGCAGCAAAACGTTTTAAAATAACAGCAACCGGAAAAATCAAGCGTTCTAAAGCTTATAAAAGTCATATATTGACCAAAAAATCACCAAAGAGAAAAAGACAATTAGCCAAGTTGACCTTGATCGATAAGAATGATAGTAAACGTATCAAACGACTGTTGCCATATCAATAGAGAAAATAGACAACAGCTGATTTATTAAATATATCGAACATAAAAAAATGAATCAAGATAATGAATGAGGAGAATGTGTCATGCCAAGAGTAAGCAATAATGTTGCCTCGAGAAATAGAAGAAAAAAAATATTGAAATCTGCTAAGGGTTATTGGGGTGGAAAAAGTAAATTACTTCGAACTGCCAAAGATGCAGTCAGGAAATCACTCTCTTATGCTTATCGTGATCGAAAGGTAAGGAAAAGAGATTTTAGAAGACTTTGGATTACCCGTATTGGCATCGCCGCTAGAAGAGAAGGCCTTTCCTATAGTCAACTAATAAAGGGTTTGAAAAGTGCCAATATTCAAATTAACCGAAAGATATTAGCTGAAATGGCTGTTCATCATGATAAAGGTTTTGCTCAACTTTCACAAATAGCTTTATCAGAAAACAAATAGTATTTTTTCCCAATTTATTAATTTATTTAGCTATTTTAACTATTAATAGTAAAATAAATTAGTTTTACCATGAAAAAGATTAAGAGAAGCTAATAAAGGTATGCCTCTTGTAGAGGCTCTTAAAGCTACCCGCTTTGCGAATGTGGTTTTACTATACGGTAGATTAATAACAAACATTAAAAGATAGTAGATAAAGTCAGGCTATTTGCTAACAACTATTTTTTGTTGGTAACTGAAATACTTTTATCCAATTTCCCTTTTAAATTGCCGGCTGAAATTATTAAGTAGGTCTGGACGGTTGCTTTCCGTTATAAAAGAAATGAGTTTGGATTCGAATAAAGAGGAATCAAAAAGGGTGGTAACGCGGAGAAGTTTATAATTTTCGTCTCTTTAAAGGGAGGAGAGTTATAAACTTCTTTTTTGTAGGGAGGTAATATTTTGAAAGAAAAAATAGAACAGTTAAAAGAACAATTTAATAAACGGATTTCAAGAGCAAGGAATAAAGAAGAACTAAAAAAAATAAAAAATGAATACATAGGTCGAAAAGGGTATATTGCCCAAATGCTGAGAAATATTGGTTCAGTTCCCAAGGAAGATCGACCTCAAGTTGGACAGCTTCTTAATCAGACGAAAGAAGATATTCTTGATACTATCCAGAAAAGAGAGACAAAATATTCAAAAGAAAAGACTGTAACTAAAAAAATATTTGATATCACCATTCCTGGTAGAGATTTCACAAGAGGTTCTTTTCACCCCATTGAATTGATCTTAAAACAAACAGAAGAAGTATTTCTCAGTATGGGATTTCGGTTTGTTGACGGTCCGGAAGTTGAACTGGATTATTACAATTTTGAAGGATTAAATATTCCTAAAGATCATCCGGCCAGAGATGATCAGGACTCTTTTTACATTACACCGGAAATTTTATTAAGAACTCAAACCTCTCCCATGCAGGTTAGAACTATGGAGAATCAGCAACCACCTGTCAGGATAATCTCAACCGGAAAGTGCTATCGTAGAGATTCTATTGATAGTACACATACACCTATGTTCCATCAGATAGAAGGGCTGGCAGTTGATAAAGATATTGCCTTTAGTGACTTAAAAGGCGTGATTACAGAGTTCTGTCATCAGATTTTTGGTAAGGATAGAAGGGTTAGATTTAGACCCGGATACTTTCCCTTTGTAGAGCCGGGAGCAGAAGTGGATGTATCCTGTGGCTTATGTAAAGGCGGTGGCTGCAGATCGTGTGGCTATACAGGTTGGCTGGAGATTATGGGAGCAGGCATGGTTCACCCTCATGTTTTGGAAATGGCCAGCTATAACTCAGAAGAAAATACAGGTTTTGCCTTTGGTATGGGTGTAGAAAGAATAGCAATGTTAAAATATGGCATTAATGATATTCGATTATTTTTTGAGAATGATTTGCGCTTTTTAAAGCAGTTTAAATAGAATGAAATCTGGATAAGGGGAGTAAACAGATGCAAGTTTCCTATAATTTATTAAAAGAATATGTGGATATAGAACTATCACCGAATGAACTAGCAGATCGTCTCTCAATGAATGGGATTGTTGCCGAACATAGCAAGGCAATTTTTGATGATGTGAAAGGTGTGGTCGTAGGGGAAATCAAAAAAATAAAAAAACACAAACAAACTGAAAACCTCTCTGTTTGCCTTGTAGATATAAAAAAGGAAGAATTTGAAGTAGTATGTGGTGCAAAAAATATAAAAGTCGGAGATCGGATACCTTTTGCATTAGAAGGTGCTATCCTTCCTGAATTGGGGAAGATTGAGGCAAAAGACATACAAGGAGTATTTTCCAGAGGGATGATATGTTCAGCTTCAGAATTAGGATTAGAGAAAAGTAAATCCCCCGGGGTTTTGATTTTAGAGAAAAGTTTTCCTCTGGGGAAGGAAATAAATAACTTAGAAGGCATTCAAAATGATTTTATTTTTGATTTTGAAATATTTTCAAATCGTCCGGATTTAATGAGTATAATCGGTATTGCCAGAGAAATTGCCGCTTTTAGTGGTAAAGAATTGCATGTTCCAGAATTGGATATTGTGGAAGTAGAGGAAAAAATTACTGAAAGTATCTCTGTTCAGGTAAAAGATCAAGAATTGTGCCCCCGATATGCCGGTAGAATTATTCGAGGATTACAGATAGAAGAGTCACCTTTCTGGTTAAGATGGAAGTTGTTTTTATTGGGAATAAGGCCTATTAATAATGTTGTAGATGTTACAAATTATGTTATGATGGAGACAGGACAACCCCTGCATGCTTTTGATTTAAATTATATCCAGGGTTCCCAAATTATAATACGTAGGGCTTATCCGGCTGAAAAATTTAATACTTTAGATGGTGTCCAACGGGAGTTAACTGAAGAGAATTTGGTTATAGCTGATCAGGAGAGGGCTATCGCACTGGCGGGAGTCATGGGTGGAGAAAACTCTGAAATCAAACTTCAGACCAAAGATATCTTTTTAGAATCAGCATACTTTGATCCCATAAATAATAGAAGAACCAGTCGATATTTTTCTCTGAGAACAGATGCCTCTAATCGCTTTGAGAAAGGAATTGATCCGGAAGGTCAAATTTATGCATTGGATCGAACTGCTTATCTTATCAGCCAGTTAACCTCCGGAAAAATTCTTCAGGGCGTCATTGACGAACATAGTAAAAAAGTGGGTAGAAAAAAACCCATAGAATTATATTTTAATAAAGTGAAAAAAATCGCCGGTACAACCGTTGCTAATTCTACTTCCGGGCCAGATGTAGAAATGATTGTAATTTTAAAAAGATTAGGATTTAAGGTTATCAAGAAAAATGCTGATTCTGCGCAAATTATACCTCCTAGTTTTAGAGGTGATATTCAAAGAGATGTCGATATTATAGAGGAGATTATTAAAATATTTGGTTATGAAAAAATACCTGCTACCTTGTTTAAGTCAACTGTAATCCAAAAAGGGAAAAGCAAGGCTCAGAAGATAAGGGATAAAATAGGAAATATTCTGGTGGGCTGTGGATTACATCAAATGATCGGTTATAGTATGATTACTCCGGTTTATTTTGATTGGATGAATTTGCCCGATTCTCACTTTTTACGTCAGGCAATAAAATTATCAAATCCCCTAATACAAGACCAAACAATTATGCGAACTACTTTAATACCGGGTGTCTTAAAAGCTGTTCAATGGAATGCAAATCGTAAAGTAGAGAAGATAAAATTATTTGAAATTGGTAAAATATTTTTACCACAAAATAAAGAAAGAAATAATCAGCTTCCTCTGGAAAAATTAATGATAACAGGAGCAGTTATAAAAACAGAAAAGGGAAATATCTGGGAAAAATCAGAAAAATGGGATATTTTTTATTTAAAAGGCATCCTAGAATCTCTTTTTGATGGCTTGAGAATAAGAGATGTTGATTATGTTCAAGGTTCTTTTCCTGCTTTTGATTTAGAAAAGAATGGGATAATAAAAGCGAATAATCATAAAATAGGGGTATTTGGAGAAGTGAATCATGATATAACTAATTTTCTGGGAATCCCGGGAGATGTTTATCTTTTTGAACTCGATTTCTCCGCTATTTATTCCCTGATTGATCAACATATTACTTTCAAGCCTTTGCCAAAGTATCCATCTATACAAAGGGATATTGCTATAATTGTTGACAAACACAAAAC
>CAYWJZ010000063.1:0-6314 GCA_964458635.1 uncultured Atribacterota bacterium | reverse complement strand
ATACTACAATTGAAGTTATTGAATCACTCAGGGTATGCCAGGCATCTGCCAGAATGGCAACCGAAGAAATTTGCAAGGCTATCCAGAATTTAACGGCTGCTAAAATGATATTAACTGTTAATGAAAAAGCAGCAACCATTATTCCTCTACTCGTCCGTTGATTAAGTTGTTTCTGAAGGGTTGGTTTTTCCATTTTGTTTCAGATTTTCTCCTGAATAAACCTGAAAAACTAAGGTTTAATATTTTTCTAATCAATCATCATTGTATTCATTCTTATTCCAAAAAGCAAAAAAATATTATTTCCTGCTTCTATTTCTCCTTTTCTATCTTCACCAGTACCTTTTTCTCCAGCAACAATCCTCTGCCGGGAAACACCCTCAATATATTTTCTTTAACATAATTCTCCGGAGAATCTGAAACATTTTTCTCCTTAATGATTTTCACCATACCGCTTCTTAATTTTCCCAGGTGATACCAGAGTCGATGATAGGTAGCATCCTCATCATCCGACCATAGAGTGTCGATGATCTCCTCATAGGAGAGTATCTTCCCTTGATTTTCCCACAGAAGTAAAAGTAGCTGGAAGTTGATCCGGTTTACCGGGATTGCTTTCTGGAAAAAGAAGATTTGATCCGGGCGATTTGAATTAATGGTTATTACTGGTTTTGATTCTTCTGATTTACTACCAACTGATTCAGTCAAAAGAATTTTTCTTTTTTGTATCTGGTTTTTCTTCCTATTTCCATTTAAAATCTTTTCTTTTGACCCAAGATATCTCCTGATTTGAATGATTAACCGTTCAGGCAGGAGAGGTCGTAATTGTTTTTCAGTTAATTCCTGTAGACATTCTTTGCTGTCATAGCCTTCCTGAACCAGGCTCCGGATATATCCCCGGGTTAAGCCCGGAATTCTCAGTTTTGCCAGAGCCAGTTCTTTAGTGATAACACCGGTGGTTAATCTTTCTGATAAGAGAAAAATTCTGGCTAAATCCGAAGCCCTTTGTTCTTTCCAGCCTATCTTTCCGGCAATTGCTCCCAGGGTTTCTGTCAGCCAGGAAAAATCTTCTCCCATCTTCTGGATAGATCCACTCAAAAGGCCATATTCTTCTTCGATTTCCCTTAGTTCCCGGTTATTAATCCAGTCAAACATTAAAAGGGTTTTCTTTATGGTGAGGTATTTTTCCGGATTGTTTCTAGGAGTTTGACTTATATCATCATCTGAATCTTGAAGAAGGTTTATCTTAAAAATCGGTTTATGATTTTGCCCCTGTTCAAAAATTAGATTCAAAAATCGCATACGCAAGTATTCCTTCCATCTATCTTGTCCAAAAGGAGAGTGAGGGTATTGTCTTTTCTTCAGTCTGCTTTTGGGATAGGGGATGAAAAAACCTCTTCCCTCCATACTGTTGGCAATCAAATAAAGGACTTCCAGTTCGTTTATTATTTCCTGTGGATATTCATTAAGCCATTTTTTAAAATGCAGGTAGGTTTGGAAGGAAATTCCCTTGGAGACTACTAGTTTACCCAGATCGGTTATCCGGCATGTCTGCTGGTTGTTAATCTGGATCAGGTGTTCTTTTCCCAGGGTATGCAGGGATGATAAAAGTTCTGACTGGTTCGGTTTTTCAGAGAATTGATAATTCCAGAAAGAAGCCTTTTCTTTTTCTTTTCCGGATTGGATGAAAGAAAAAATATCCTGAATATCATGTTTATGGCAATTCAGGGCAATATGCTGCAGCAAAAAATTAGACAGGTTTTCTTCGGTTTTTATCGGTTTTTCTCTCAGGGGGAGAGGGTAATAAAGAGGAGAGGGTGTATCCGGATTCACCGCAGCCAGGGCTATTTGATTTTGGCCATAATTTTCCGAATGGTTTTCCTGAATCTGAAAGGATTGTTCAGGAATTTGTGTACCATTATGAGTAGGTAATGACAGGGCTCCTGATACCGGAGAATCAAAATATAGTTTCTGGTAAGCAGTCAGTTCAATAAGGGAAGGAGCCAGAAAGATAATCCTGCCGAATCTCTTTTGCTGGTTAAATCTCCCGGCTCTGCCTCCCATGTTTTCCACCTCGGAAAGGGTCAGTGCCCTCCTGTAGTGGTAAGGTAGAGCAGTTGATTTTTCTCTCAAATTTTCCGAAATGACTTTCTGCCCGGTTAAAATGACATTATCAACGGGCAGATTAATTCCCATAGAGAGAGTGTCTGTGGCACAGATTATTTTAATATCACCGTTTCTCAGGGCTGTCTCAATAAAATGGCGCTCCTGCCAGGAAAGATCAGCACAATGATAGGCAATGCCTTTTTGTAATAAAACAATCAATTCTTCCCGGGAGGTAGAGTCTTCCATAGAACCAAGTTCCTCAAGGGTGTTTTGCGCAGGCGGAAGATCAAATTGCGTGGCAAGCCATCTACTCCATAACCTGATTTCTCTTCTGGTGGGGAAGAAAACCAGACTTGTTTCGTTTCGTTCCAGCAGGTATTCCAGAGTTGATTTGAGATAAGCAGCAAGGTGGCACTCGGAGACATTCTCCTCAGGGAAGAAAATTTCCTTACCTTTTACCCCTGTATTATGTTCTATATATTGATAAACACCTTTGCGGACGATGCCTTTGCGCAGCTCCACCGGTCGATAACTCGAAAAAAGAGTTTTAGCATTAACTAATTCTGCCAGATTTTGAATATTTTCCGTAAAAGCAGATAGTCCAAGGATCCTGATAGCGGGATTATTGTATAGCAGATAGCTTAACATCTTTTCCGTCCGGGGACCCCGTTGGGCGTCATTAATTAATTGAATTTCATCAGCAATGAGCAGGGAAATATTCTTCAGGAAACGGGGGTATTGCAAAAGCAGGTAGTAAAATTTTTCATAAACAATCACCGCAATATGAAAATGCCCCTGGATAATATCCCGGTCATCATGGCGGTGATCCCGGGAAGATAGTTTGACTTTTAATCCTATAGACTGGTACAGAGCAAGGAAATGCCGGTATTTTTCTTCTGCCAGAATACGTAAGGGAACTAAAAAAATAATTTTCTTATTTAGACTTATATCCTGCATGGCTGCCATTTCTCCAATCAGGGTTTTGCCTGAAGAGCTTGGGGAAATAACCAATAAATTGTCGGATCCGGTATTTGTCTGTGCACCAGCTGTCCAGAAATTAGGGTATTGTAAGAGATTGAACTGGCGGACTGCTTTTTCCTGTACCGGCAAAAGGGTGGAAGAATAGTGGTCTTTCCAGATATTTATAATATAAGAAGGAATCCCGAAGTATTCCAATTGTTCCATTTTCATGTTTTCCCGCAATGTAAAGCACCTCAACAAAAATTCTAATCTGTTTTCTCTATTCTATTAAGCGAACAGATGTTTGCCTAAATATAATAACTGATTATAAATAAAAAATCAAAAAAATTTTTTTAAAAATTTATGAGAAAATTGGTTGACAATATATTTTTTCATGTTACAATATTAAAAGTTTGAAAATTGAAAAAGCAAACAACCAACCAACCAACAAATAACTTTTTCATTTTTAGACCTCCTAACTAAAAGATAAGCCACCCCAAAAGGTTGGCTTATCTTTTTCATCAACTTATCCCTGCAGGCAGCTTTTCCTATATTCTTAATTTTCAACAATTTACCTCATCAATATTTTCTTTGAAAAGGATCGGCTTTGCTGAAAGAACTCTTATCCAGAAAAAATCCTCTATTTTATCTAGGGAAATTTTTATAATAATATCTACTGGGAAACATATGCCGAATTCTTAAAGATTGACTTTCCCCGAGTCCCCTTTATTACAGATGAAAGTCTATTTTGTAAAATGGGCAACTTAGGCAAACAATTAGCTGATTTACATCTCCTGAAAAGTTCCTTGCTTGATATTCCAGTTGCTCGCTACCAGGGAGAAGGGGATAATTACCGTATTGAAAAAATTGACTATCCGGAAAACGAACAGCGTATTTATACCAATAACGAAAAATATTTCAAAGGAATTACACTCGAAGTTTGGAATTATCATATCGGTGGATATCGGGTATTACCGAAATACTTAAAAGACCGCAAGGGAAGAATCATGGATGATACACCACATTATTGCCACATTGTAACCGCACTACAAAAAACCATCGAAATCCAAAAACAAATCAATAATCTCTATCCGGAAATTGAAAAGGATTTGATTATATTTTGAATATCATGAGATGAGAAACTTTTCTTCATATAAATCATAATAAATGAAATGTCTAAAATCATACATTTTAGGGAATAAAATATCAAGAATGCTTATATTAAAATTTAGGATATCAAATTAATTCAACAGAAGATAATTTAACTAAAATGATCAAGCGGAAAATCAGGGAATCCCAGAAAAATTGCCATAAAGCCTAACTGTAAATTTGTTCTAGAAAGTAAACTATTTTTCTTGATTTTAGCTTTTTTAGCAGATATAATTATGCTAATAAATTTTTGTTTAATGATTACTACTCCAGTATTAAAATTTGGGAGGTATTCATTGTCCTCAACTAACCTAGCTAAACATTTTATTATTGTTCTATTCTGCCTCTTTATTTTATTTACGTCAGGCTGTGACAATCCCATTGTTCCTCCCCCCGTTAACGATGATAATACCTATACCTTGACTATTATTTCCCAAAGCGATACTGTTTTCGGAACTGTATATGTTGATGGCACCTCTACCGGAAAGACTTTAGATGCAAATGATTCTGTTCAGATTGCCGGCATTGAATCTGGATCCGTGATTACCATTAAGGATAATTTTGGCTTTGAAAGCCATTCAGAGCTCTTTACAGCACCTAATACAAGTATTGTATTTACCCATTTTTAATTTATATTTTTATATGTCCAGTAAATAAAGAAGTAATAAAACAGCCTTCAATTGCAGCAATAATGCTTCATAAATACAGCCTTTATTGAATAATTTTCAAGGAGGTATTTATAGAAATTAAGCGATTAAGCTGACAAAGGTAAACCACCTGAGAAGGTGGGACGCAAAGCCATGGATCCCCCGTGGATGGCCAGGCTGCCTGCTTCTAGCCCCCCGTTTTTATGTGAGATTATGTCACTTTCTGATTCCAGTAAATCAATTATATTTGTTTCCAAATCATAATAATAAATATATTGGAGGCTAATAAAATGAAAAAAAATAAAAAAATATTTTTTTTGTTGATCTTATTATTTTCTATTCTTTTGGCTTTATTCTTATCTGGCTGTCCCTTGAGGTCTCCGGTAACGCCCCCTCCAGAAGATTTACCTACTTTTACTCACTACCGGGTGGTGACCCAGACCAACAGTGATAAATCACCAGAACATGCCATCGAAATCGCCTGGCGGGCTAGCAGTGTGGATTACAATTTTAAAGTTATGAAAAGTACCAATAATGGAGAGTTTAAGACAATCCTGGGTGATGGAAAAGAGGATTTTCCTAACTATCAACGTGAAGCCTGTAGCTGTTCTTATCTGGATACTCAGGTACAACCCGGCAATACCTACAGTTACTATATTGTGGCTTATAATGAGAAAGGGGAAGTCGGTAAAACCGAAACCTTTGTTCGTCAGCTCTTTTTGCCCCCCTGTACCTTGAAGGAACCCCAGAATCAGTCAGAAGTAGAAAATTCATTTCCAACCTTCGGTTGGGATAATAGCAACCTAACCAAATACCTGGCCAGAACCAAAGCCGGTGGCTACGAGAAGGCCAATTTGAGGGTCAAAGATGAGACTGTTGTTGAGGAAGTCTGGCAGAAAGAGTTTGACCCGAATGTCACCAGCATCACCTACAATGATGACGGGACAGCCAAGGAGCTAGTTAGTGATCATGAGTACGAGTGGTGTCACTGGGTGGACAGCTATGATGAAGGAGGGAACCTGGTGGCCAGCGGCTACAGCAACAGTTGGCATTTTCGTTACAAAGGACCCATTAAGGCTGTTTTAAAAGGACAGATACGGATCCCCGAAAATTCTACTACCCTGAGTAAGGATGTTGAAGGAACGATCCCTCTCAGTGATGCTACGGTAACTGTGACAGATAGTAACGATATCACCCATACTGATACTACTAAGGGAGAAGGTCAGTATATCTTCCCTCAGGTAGCTCCTGGAGTCAATTACATTATTACCGCCACAGGAACCGTGGATGGCCAGACTATTGTCTACAAAGATGTAGTGCCTTCGGTGGAACTCCACGAGGTCTTTGATGCGGGAGTTGCCGATGCTGAATCAACAGCCTTAGCTCTTGTGATGGAGGCAATGTTGGATGCCGATCCAGCTCTGGCACCAGAAGATATCGTTTTTGATGATATCCTGA
>CAYWJZ010000062.1:0-6362 GCA_964458635.1 uncultured Atribacterota bacterium | reverse complement strand
ATTAAAGCGGTACGCGAGCTGGGTTTAGAACGTCGTGAGACAGTTCGGTCCCTATCCGTCGCGGGCGTGGGATACTTGAGAGGGTCTGCCTCTAGTACGAGAGGACCGAGGTGGACGAACCGCTAGTGTACCAGTTGTCCTGCTCAGGGCATTGCTGGGTAGCTATGTTCGGTTGGGATAAACACTGAAAGCATCTAAGTGTGAAGCCCGCCTCAAGATGAGGTATCCATCTGGATCAAATCCAGGAGAGATCCCGGGAAGATGACCCGGTTGATAGGTCAGATGTGTAAGGCCAGTAATGGTTTGAGCTAACTGATCCTAATAGATCGAAGGCTTGACCGTATCACTCTATAAAAATAGTAACTAGTATCGAGTAGCTAGTATCTAGTCCAAGAGAAGAAAATACAGGGATGAGTAATAAGTAAGTAGTAATGAGCAAAGATTAAATACTCTTTTTCTCCTTGCTTTAACTAAAAACGATAAACCAAAAACTAACAACGTTTTTTCTTTACCAACGACTAACGACTGGATACTAACGACTAACTTACCTTTCTATTTATTCGGTTTCCCGGTGGTCATAGCGGAGGGGAACCACCTGTTCCCATCCCGAACACAGTAGTTAAGCCCTCCAGCGCCGATGGTACTGCAGTCTTTTCTGTGGGAGAGTAGGACACTGCCGGGAATTTTTTATTTGGGGGGAGAGAAATGCCGGAACTACCAGAAGTAGAGACAATAAGAAGAGGTCTGGAAAAAGAAGTTATTGGTAAAAGGATAGTAAAAATCCAGATAAAAAATTACCTATTAATTAAAAATATCAGTGTTCATGAATTTTCTTCCAGGCTAAAAGGTTCTTCCATAAAAAATATTAAGAGAAGAGGAAAATTTTTTATTTTTGTTTTAGCCCCCAGAGATAATCTCATTATTCATCTAGGCATGAGCGGGATTATCTTATACCGGGATGATCCAGAAAAAACTAAAGCCCTTCCTTTCTCAAAAATAAAGGAAAACCATAATCATATAATATTTTTTTTCGAAGATAACAGTAGAATGATTTATAATGATGTTAGGCGATTTGGAAAAATATGGTTGCTGAAGAATGGCAAAACATTGCCTTGTATTGAATCTCTGGGTTTTGAACCATTGGGATACAAGTTTACTTTTGAATCTTTTTATGGGTTACTGCAAAAAAATAAAAAAAATATCAAATCTTTTTTAATGAACCAAAAAAATATTGCTGGAATTGGTAATATATACGCTAATGAAATTCTTTTCCTCTCTGGCATACATCCTCTACGTAAGTCAAATTCCTTAACATTTAATGAGGCCAAAAAAATTTATTTAAACACCAGGAATATTTTAAGACAGGCAATTGAGCTTGGTGGAACTACAATGAATGACGAATCTTATTTAGATTCAGGTGGCAAGAAGGGAAGTTTTGGAGAAACTATTATGGTATATGGTAAAAAAGGAAGAAACTGCCCATTGTGTGAAAAACCTTTAGAAATAATTAAAATTGACAATAGAAGTACTTTTTTGTGTCCTGGATGTCAAAAATAATAAAATAAAGACAATTAAATAAATTTACATTAATAAAGACTGGGAATAATGGAAAAAGTTATTTTTTTTGGAACAAGTGCTGGAATGCCTTCTGATGTAAGGAATGTTGCTTCTTTAGCTCTTATATTTGAAAATAAAAGCGATTTTTGGTTATTTGACTGTGGAGAAGGTACACAACACCAGATTCAACGTACAGGGTTAAAGTTATCAAAGTTAAAAAATATATTCATTAGCCATTTACACGGTGACCATATTTTTGGACTCCCTGGACTGCTAGCTACACGTGGATTACAGGGAATTGAAAAAAGCATTAATATTTTTGGCCCTGCTGGTCTTGAAGAATATTTGAGAAGTTGTTTTTATTATTCCAAAACATATATTCCTTATCACTACAATTTTTATCCTATTGAAAGAGAAAAATTTATGAGCAGTAATCTATTGTGGGAAGAGGAAGATTGTTCAGTTTATTGTGCAATACTCAATCATCAAATTGATAGTTTTGGTTATTCTGTTATTGAAAAAAAAACGAAAAGAAATATAATTGTTGAAAAATTAACAAAACTAGGAATTCAACCTGGACCGGTTTATCAAGATATTAAGGAAAAAAGGGAAATAACTCTCAAAGATGGTAGGATATTAAAAACAGACAATTTTGTGAAGGAATCTATAAAAATTAAAAAGATATCTTACTGTAGTGATACAATGTTTTCCGAAAATGCTATTAACCTTTCTAGGGATGCAGATTTACTTATTCATGAAGCAACCTTTGCTAGCAAAGAAGAGATCGAAGCAAAGCAGAGTTTCCATTCTACAATTAAAGATGCAATCAAAGTAGCAAGATCTGCAAAGGTAAAAAAACTTGTGTTAACCCATATTAGTCCCAGATATCATCATATATCAAAGGATTTTGGAAATTGGAATACATTTCAGGAAGAAATGCAAAGTCAGCAGCCGGAAATTATTTTGGCTGAAGATTTTTTAAAGATAAAAATATAGAGAAAATATAGCGAATAGGCCTTGAATTTTACAATAATTTAAGTTATTTTAGATTAGCTAATGATTTTTAGTAGATTAAAAATAAATATATATTTAATAAATTAATAATTAACTTAGATGTTATAATATATATTGTTAGTTTGCTAAAGATAGTTGAGTAAAAAACTTTCAGGTATAGGAGGTGAAAATAAAATGAAAGCAAGTGTTGATGCAGATCTTTGTACTGGATGCGGGCTTTGTGAAAGTACATGTCCCGAAGTATTTGAAATGCAAGATGATTTGGCAGTTGTTAAGGTAGATACTGTTCCCAAAGATGTAGAAGAAGCATGCAAGCAAGCTGCAGAAGATTGTCCAGTTGAGGCTATAAGTTGTGAATAGAATATAAAAGGAAGAGGCTTAAACCTCTTCCTTTTATCTAACCATTAAAAAAAGAGATCAGCCTCTTTTAGAAGATTTTAAACCCATTCGCTATGCGGGTGAGGCATTTATATTATTATTATTTGTTTGCTCTCCCACCTTATCTCTAGTATACTTTTTCTGCTACAATATTAAAAACCTTAATTCTATCAAAATTCAATATCATGCTAAAAATATTTACAGAAAAATTAAAAATATAAAATGTAAAACAACAGAAAGTATATTTTTAGAGAAGGGAAAAAGTAATTTTTTATGGCTAAGGAGAAGAAAGCAATAGCACTATATTCCGGTGGCTTGGATAGTATATTAGCGATTAAAATAATATTGGAACAAAATATAGAGGTAATTGGTTTGCGTTTAAAAACCCCCTTTATAGAAAATAAACAATATACTTACGAGGAACAATATTTAAATATCCCGCTTATCCAGCAAGATATCAGTGAGGATTTTCAAAAAAGTCTTACTAATCCAAAGTATGGATATGGTAAAAATAAAAATCCATGTATTGATTGTCGTATTTTAATGTTCCGCAAAGCAGGGGAAGTAATGAAACAGGAGAAGGCTTTGTTTATCATCAGCGGAGAAGTTTTGGGACAAAGACCTATGACCCAGAATAAAAAAAGTCTCTTGATGATCAGTCAGGAGTCAGGTTATGGTCAATGGATTTTAAGGCCACTTTCAGCCCTATTATTACCAGAAACTGAACCGGAGAAAAGCAAAGTTATTGATCGTTCTAAGTTATTAGATATCCAGGGTCGATCAAGAAAACGGCAAATAGCTCTTGCAGACAAATGGGGAATAAAAAAGTATCCTGCTCCGGCAGGTGGGTGCAAGCTTACTGAACCGGGTTTTACAAAAAGGATAAATGACTTGTTAGAAAAGGGAAAATTAAACCGGAATAATATTAATCTATTAAAAGTAGGTCGGCATTTTACTTTAAATGAGCATACTAAATTGGTTGTTGGAAGAAACGAGCAAGAAAATATAAAAATACCCTCCCTTGCCTGTCCGCAAGATTATCTCTTAAGTTCACAAAACCATAAGGGACCTGTTTCCCTTTTACGTTTGTATGTTGATTTAGAGAGTGAACTAATGAAAATAGATAAAATACTGACTTTAGCCTGTGAGATTACTGCAAGATATTGTGATAAGGCATGTTTTACAGATCTTGTTGATATTAATATCTGGAAACCTGGTCAACAAATTCATGAAACAAAATATGTACAATCATTATCTGATCAGGCAATTGATTATTATCGTATTTAATTTGAGGTAAAATATGAAGCAGAATATAAATGTTTTAGTTGCTATGAGTGGCGGGATTGATAGCAGTGTTGCAGCATTTTTATTGAAAGAATTAGGTTACCAGGTTCACGGTATTTATTTTCAGTTAATCAATGAAGAAGATTATAAAGGAAAAAAAAATTTAGGTCAGGATGCACATGGTTCATATTCCGGAAGTCAGAGAGTACAAGAAATAGCAGAAAAATTAAATATTCCATTTTCTATAATTGATTACCGAAAAGAATTTAAAGAAACCATCATTGATGATTTTATCAGTAAATACCAGAATGGTATAACTCCGAATCCCTGTATAATTTGTAACGAAAAAGTAAAATTTAATTTACTTTTTGAATATGCTAAAAACAATGATATGCAGCTAATTTCTACCGGGCATTATGTCCAAACTGAAAAATCTGTCAACGGAGATGAATATCTTTTAAGAAGGGGATTGGATATCAAGAAAGACCAATCTTATTTTCTCTATAGATTAAATCAGAAAATACTTTCGCGATCAATTTTTCCATTGGGCAATCAAACAAAAAGAAATACAGAAAAAATTGCCCGGAAAATTGGGTTAATTCCCTCTAGAATCAAAGAAAGTCAAGAGATATGTTTTATTTACGGTAATAATTATAGGCAACTAATTGAAACTAAACAAGGAAAAGGAACAAAATCTGGATACTTTCTTGATACCTCGGGCAATATATTGGGTAAACACAAAGGAATTGCTTTTTATACTATAGGTCAAAGAAGAAAAATAGGTTTGTCTTTGAATACCAGAAAATACATTGTGCGTCTTAACTTCAAGGATAATACCATTATTATCGGGGATGAAGAGGATCTTTACCAAAAAGAATGTAAATTGGAAAAAGTTCATTATATTTCTTCTAAACCAATTTCTCAACCTACCAGATTGCAGGTTCAGATTCGCTATAATTCTTTACCATCCAGTGCAACCGTAATACCCAATCGGGAAGATAAATTAAGAGTTTTTTTTGACAAACCCCAACGAGCGATCACTCCCGGTCAGTCAGCGGTATTCTATGCCGATGATTTTGTTGTTGGTGGAGGAATTATTTCTAATTTTTAAATTATTGCTTCTTATTTAACCGGAAAAACCACCAGACATTGACACAAGAATGACCTTAATATATAATGTGTACAAAAATGTGTACAGGATGTATACTATGGATTTAATTAGAATTGGTGAAAAAGTTTTATCTTGGGAAAAAATGAATAGAGAAATTGCCAAGATTCTCAGGTTACGAACAGGTGGATTAACCCAGGGAGAGGTAGCAAGAAAACTAGGAATTGAGAGGACATTTGTTTCCCGGCTGGAAAGTCTGGGAGAGATCAGGAGAGGCAAGAAGGTTGCCCTGGTAGGTTTTCCCATAAAAAATAAAGAAAAGCTGTTGTTGTTAGCAAAGGAAGTTGGTGTGGATTTCACCTTATTATTGACTCAAAAAGAGCGGTTTGAATTTATTGAAAATAAGACAAAATCTGATTTGTTCAATCAAATAATTTCCATAATAACCCGTTTGATCGATTTTGATTTAATTGTATTTTTAGGTTCCGACAAAAGAGTGGAGGTAGCAGAAAAATTATTCAGCATTCAAGTAATCGGGGTAGTGATTGGTGAATCACCAATTACAGAAGACAAATATGTTGATCCTGAAATGATTTTGGAAATTTTGAAAGAAGTAAAGGTATTTTCACTAGACAGGAGAAGAGACCAATGAAAAAGGTTATGGGTGTGAGTTTGGGATCTTCAACCAGGGATCATAAAGTGCAAGTTGAAATATTGGGAATGAAGATAGAAATTGAAAGAAGGGGAACTGATGGAGATGTAAAAAAGATGATGCAATTATACCAGGAATTTGACGGTAAAGTAGATGTTTTTGCTCTTGGCGGTACAGACCTATATCTCTATTCAGGCCGTGGGGGAAAAAGATATACCATTAGAGAGTCTGCCAGGATAGTTAGTGTGATCAAAAAAACCCCTATTGTAGATGGAACGGTATCAAGTATATATTGGAAAAGGATGTTATTCGATACATTAAGCAGGAAAATGATATTAACCTCAGGGGTAAAAAGGCTTTATTGCTTAT
>CAYWJZ010000061.1:0-6391 GCA_964458635.1 uncultured Atribacterota bacterium | reverse complement strand
TTAGACTCACGACTTTGCGTCCTACCCTTTCGGATAGTTTGCCTTTATCAACTTTGTACTATAAGTTTATTTTATTTATAAATATCATGCCACTAATTATCTTAATTCTCTAAAAAAATATCTTTAGACCATTTTTCTATGCTAATTCGTAGTTGTGTGTCGTGCTTATTGCGTATTGGGTAAAATAGCTCCGGAACTATTTTGTTTAGTTTATTCGTTTCTCAAAGACCATAAAATGTCTTCCCGGGCTGTAATAATCGCGGACAGCTTCTCTTGTGTTTACAGTAATGGTATTTCCAATTTGTGGGCTAATATTAAGATAGTTATTTTTCAGGAACAATTTTTCCGAAGCCAGATTTTCCGGATCAATAGTTACCTCAACCCTGCCGCATCTCAACTCATAAGCTCTTTTCTCTGTCTCTTCCAGCAACAACCCTCCCAGGCCCCTGCCCTGCATAGCAGGGTGCACGCCAATCTGCCAGAGAAAATAAGTATGATGGTCATTCTGGGAAACAAAACCCATCTGCCAGCCTACTAATTTGTTCTGATATTCAGCCACCAGGCAGGTTGAAGAAAAATACCTTAACATAATCTTATAAAAATGCTGAAAATATTTTTCCAGAGGAGGAGATTGAGATACCAGATCATAAACTTCTAAAAATTCATCCTCTCGGGCTTCTCTAATATTGATGTCATCCCGCCAGGCCTGGATTTTTTGCATTTTCCTTTTAATAACATGCTGATTACCAATATCCGGACGATAATAGAAATTCCCTCTGATGCCGATAGTGGCTTTCTCGATTTGCTGGTTAGAGTGCCGGATGGATGGGGCATCTGTCAGCAAGGCAATTCCTCGTTCATCACCTACCCGCAATTGAGAGTGCTCATCCAGTCCACAGCTGTAATATAGACTGGTTTTATTTTTTTCTAATATACTTTTATCAATTTGAACATTTAAAATTTGATCAGACAATCTGGGATAATCAGGAGGCACAATATATCTGCATAAAGTAGCATGAGGGGTAAATTGTAATTCCGGTTCTCCTCCGTTTACTAAATCTTTGATAATATCAACAATATTATTCTTTAATACCCTCACCGTATTCATCCATTCCGGGTCTCCCGGACGGAAATTGTATTCAATCAATTTAATTCCCTGAGAGGTTAACATGAATTGCCCGTATAGAAAACCTGATACGGAATAACCGGTTTCTTTTTGCAGGGCAATTATAGTTTTTTTCATCACCTGTACTGCCTTTTGATAATCTCCCTCCTGCATAAAGGGAAGCAAATACCCGGTTGTGGAATAAGAGCCCATGCTGGCTGTATTGGGGCCTCTGTCTCCGGGCAATAATTTCTTGAAATCCTGGACAGCCGGAGTAGGAATCAATCTGTCTGCACTAATAAATGCCTGAATAGTGAATTCCTCGCCTTGCAGTCTTTCTTCAATAATAATCTGGGAATGACCACTGACCTGATCCTTATGAATAAGCTGGATATAATCCTTAACTTCATTTGCTGTTTTTAGCTGATTTCCAAATACCTTCACTCCCAGACCGTCAGTTAGCCCTATAGGCTTAACTGCAACCTGCCAGTTCAATTCTTCAGCATAGGCAATGGCCTGCCCAGGGTCTTTAAATACTTTATAAACAGGGATTACTTCCGGAGCAATTTCCCTGACCAGCTTTCGGGCAAAAGCCTTATCCGACTCAAGACGAGCAAAACATTGCCGGGGACCAAATGCCCAGATTCCTTCCTTTTCCAGCAAATCAACAAGTCCGGCTTGTAAAGGGCTGGCGGTGGTAATCAGGACTAAATCAATTTTCTCTTTTTTACAATACTCTTTGATATTTTCAATATCCTTCAAATTACCTATCCGATATCCATCTGCAAGAGAAATGATACCTGGATTTTTGGTATCCATATAAGCATAAACCTTTATCTGTTGGTTTCTCTTAATATTTTCAATAGTAATCTGCTCTTTGGCCCAGCTACCTACAACCAGTACTTTTTCAGGTTTTCTGTTTATCTGATTTTTAGTCATTTTTTTGTTTTCTTATTCTTCCCGTCTTTCCATTCGTTCATTGTCATCAGGTACCAGAGAGATGGTTTTATCATAATCTGATAATAATTTTTCAATACCCACTGACTGGTATTCACCGTCATCTCCGTTCAGTTTCAGTTGTAAGTTACAGCTTTCACAGTCGTTATCGCAAAGTATTGTCTTGTAATGATCGGGTTCCCGATAGGTAGTAATAACTCCTTCATAATTCCTGAGGATAACCTTATGGGTAGACCAGGAAAGAACATAATTGGGCATAATAGGTATCTTTCCGCCTCCACCCGGTGCATCAATCACATAACTGGGAACCGCGAAACCACTGGTATGACCGATGAGTGATTCGATGATTTCCATGCCTTTGCCTACCGGTGTCCTGAAATGGGATAATCCTTCTGATAAATCACACTGATACAGATAATACGGTCTAACCCGATTCTGAACTAATTTTTGTACCAGTCTTTTCATGATGCGGGGACAATCATTTACTCTGGCCAGCAACACTGACTGGTTTCCCAGGGGTATTCCGGCATCTGCCAATTTTCGTAAGGCTTCCCGGGAATCTTTGGTGATTTCCCTGGGATGATTAAAATGAGTATTCAACCAGATTGGATGATGTTTTTTCAGCATATTAACCAATTCATCAGTGATACGGTAAGGCAATACTGCCGGAACTCTGGTTCCGATTCTTATCACTTCTACATGGGGTATTTTTTTCAGTTCTGATAAAATCCAATCGAGGTAGTCATCAGGCAGCATCAAGGGATCTCCGCCGGATAACAAAACATCTCGAACCTGACTATTGTTTTTAATATATTCAAGTCCCAGTTCTATTTCTTTCCGCGTTGGAATTGAATCCATATCTCCTACCCTTCTCTTTCGAGTGCAGTGTCGGCAATACATGGAACAAGTATTGCTGACTAAGAGAAGCACCCTATCCGGATAACGGTGTGTAATATTGGGAACCGGACTATCCTTATCCTCATCCAGAGGGTCAGCCATATCACAGGTAGTTTTAGTCATTTCCTCACCACGCGGAAATGCCTGTAAAAAAATAGGATCATACTGGTAATTTTCTACATCTATGAGGGAAAGATAATAAGGAGTTATAGAAAGAGGAAATTTGCCAGTGACCTTTTCTAATAATTTTTTCTCTCTCTCCATAAATCTGATTCCGGTAAGTTTTTCAAATGTATTGATATCCTGAATACTATGTTTCAATTGCCATTTATATTCTTTCCATTTTGATTGTTTTTTAAATTCTGCGAATTTATTCTTATCTTGATCTGGTTGATTAGTTACAGTTGATGTATTCACCCTGGGACTCCTTCCTGATAGTGAAAAATATATCTTAGATAGATAGTTTTTAATATGCTTTGCATAAGGACTATCTCGGTTGATATTATGTAGATAGAAAATATATTTTTCTCTTGTTATAATTTTATTATCAAACCTAATATATAGTACTATAATGATTTTGTCAAGTTGGATAAATATATAATGCTTGTTAAAGAAGGTTTATAATTATATATAATGTCTGTAACATCTTTTTATGTTGTATTTTAAATAATAGTATATTTTTTAATAAATAGGACAGTTAAAAATATATTCTTTAGTATACTAATAATATATTAACTTCTTCTGTTGCAATTACAATTTTCTCTAATTTGATTAAATAAAATTTGTCAATTAAAATTGTAATAAGAATTCTTGGAAGATTATTTCGGATAAAATTCTAAAAAGGAATAATCAAGATGAAGAAGTTTAGGATTTCTTCGGAAATTTATCTCTATGCAGGTATTTTTCTGGTGTCTCTTTCCATACTGATTTATGAACTTACTCTGACCAGAGTGTTTTCTATTATTCAGTGGAATTATCTGGCTTTTATGATTATCAGTATTGCCTTTCTGGGATATGGAGCCAGCGGAACTTTTTTGACTATTAGCCCTTCTCTAACCAGAAAGAGAAACCGTCAACAATTATCCGGTCTGCTTTCCCGTTTTTCTTTGTTTTATGGATTGAGTATTCTGGTTTCTATTTTTCTGATTACCCGAATTCCTTTTGACCTTTACCGTTTAAATGCCGACCGGTACCAATTGCTCTATCTGCTTCTCTATTATCTGGCTGTAGCACTGCCCTTCTTTTTTGCCGGAATTTGTATATCACTGGCTATTTCTCAATTGCCGGGAAAGGTCAGTAAACTTTATTTCTTTGACCTGATGGGAGCCTCACTGGGTTGTCTGGCTTTCTTGTTTTTTACCTCTCAGATAAAAATTATCAATCTGGTTATGCTATTGGCTATCATCGGCTTCATTGCTTCATTTTTCTTTTCTATTGCTCAGTATAGTCAGCATAAAAAAGCATTGTCTATCCTGCCGTTATTGTTAATAATTGTTTTAGTAATAATTAATTCTTTATCTTATTCACCTATTTCTCTACCCATTAATCCTTACAAGGAATTATTTACTTTTTTGCGCTATCCTGATACCGAGATTCTCTTTGAGGATGAAAATAGCTTTTCTCAGATCAAAGTCGTAGAAAGTCCGGCAGTAAAACATGCACCCGGTTTAAGCCTGAATTTTGATGACAGGATACCTGAACAGCTGGCAATACTGACTGATGATTCTGGAGTAAGTGCCATTACCCGATTTGATGGAACCGAAAAATCTATTCGATTTACTGACTACCTATCCAACGCCCTTGGTTTCCACCTTACTGAAGACCGCGAGCGTGTGCTGGTAATTGGTGCGGGAGGAGGATTAGATATCTTAAGTGCTGTTTATCAGGACAGTAGGGAAATTAAAGCTATTGAACTGAATCCTATTATAATTGATTTGATGAAAAATCATTATGACGAATATTCCGGAGAGCTCCTTAACCGTCCGGAAGTGTCCATCTTGCAGGGAGAAGGCAGGAGTGTACTTAAAAATATGGACCATAACTTTGATTTGATTCAACTATCTTTGATTGGTTCTGCCAGCACTTCTTCCGGAGGTTTTCATAGTATTTCCGAAAATTACCTTTATACGGTAGAGGGAATGATTGATTTCTTAGAGCATCTTTCGGAGGATGGGGTAATCTGTATTACCCGGTGGCTGCTCTTCCCTCCACGGGAATCGGTCAAGCTCGTCGGAATTGCCTTAGAAGCTTTAAAAAGAATGGGAGCGGAGAACCCGGAAAAACATATTGCAATGATTCGAAGTTGGGGAACCGCTACTTTTATCTGCAGCAAGCAGCCTATCGACAGAAAAATGACAGGTATTATTGAATCATTCTGCCAGGAACGCAGCTTTGATGCAGTTTATTTTCCGGGAATTGAAATAGATCAGGTGAACCGGAATCACCGGTTGGAACAACCGTACTATTACCAGGCAATTTCAAATTTAACCGAACACTTTAAAGAAGGTCAGGTCAATAAATTCTATCAGGATTATTTTTTTAATATAGCTCCGGCTACCGATAACCGGCCTTTCTTTTTTTATTTTCTAAAGTGGAGAAATATTCCCACTATTGTCAGTGATACCAGTTACTGGCAACCTATGATTGAATGGGGTAATCTGATTGTTTTTGCCACTCTTGTTCAGGGAATTATTTTCAGCTTCTTTTTCATCTTCCTACCGCTTTTCATAAAAAGGATCACTCCGGGTAGGGGATGGTATTTTCCTCTACTCTATTTTGCCTCATTGGGATTAAGTTATATGTTAATTGAAATTTCCTTTATTCAAAAGTTTATCCTTTATCTGACCAATCCTACTTATGCTTCATCAGCAATTATTTTTTCTTTTTTATTTTTCTCGGGATTGGGGAGTCGATATTCCCAACGCTTCCAAACAGAGGCAATTTATTATCTAAAAAGGATTATACCGACTATCTGTATCCTGGTGGTGCTCTACCAGATGCTAATACCGATTATTTTTCAGCAGACCTTGGCTTTTTCGATTCCAATAAGGTTTGTATTAACATTCTGCCTGATAGCGCCGCTTGCTTTCTTAATGGGCATGCCCTTCCCTCTGGGAATAGGGATTGTAGCAGAGAGAAAAGAAAATATGATTCCCTGGGCATGGGCAACTAATAATTTCTGTACCATTCTGGCTTCGGTTTCGGCAGTTATCATTGCACTGTCTGCCGGTTTTCAGGCAGTTGGATATCTGGCAGCAGTGATTTATCTGGGAGGATTGGTTGCGATTGTGTGGGCTAGAAAAGTTGCAAGTTCGTAGTTCATAGTTTATCGTTTTTGGTTTAAAGGAATTCTTCAGGTAGAATTTTTTTGGGTTTATAAATGATTTCTCTTATTTTTTAGCTACAACAAAAATTCTATCTTCTTTTTCAGGA
>CAYWJZ010000060.1:0-6537 GCA_964458635.1 uncultured Atribacterota bacterium | reverse complement strand
TTGGCTGAGAAGATTATATCCCGGGAGAATATTCCCGGTTTTAACCGATCTACTATGGATGGATATGCACTAAAGGCCCGTGATACTTACGGAGCCAGTGAGAGTCTCCCGGGTTATTTTGAGATAGTTGGAGAAATAAGCATGGCTGAAAAGCCCTCTTTCCGCTTAGATAGCGGGCAGGCTGCTAAAATCTCAACCGGAGGTATGTTGCCTGATGGAGCTGATGCTGTGGTAATGCTGGAATACAGTGAGAATATTAGCTCAACAATGATTGAAATAAGTCGACCGGTAGCACCCTGGGAGAATATATTAAGAGAAGATGAAGATATCAAAAAAAATGAAGTTTTTTTGCAAGAAGGGCATTCTCTAAGACCTCAGGATATTGGTTTACTGGCATCACTGGGATGGATAAAAGTCAGTGTTTATCGAAAACCGGTTATTGCTATCATCTCTACCGGAGATGAAATTATACCAATTCATGCCCAACCGAAACCCGGTCAAGTTCGGGATATTAATTCTTATACATTAGGTGCTGCTATTGAACAGATTGGATGTATACCTTGTTATCTGGGTATTATCCCGGATGATGAAAGATTACTGGAAAGAGAGCTACAGAAGTGCTTAGATGAAAAAGAAATTGATTTAATATTGATTTCCGGGGGCAGCTCGGTTGGGATTCGGGATTATACCTTAAAAGTTTTAAACCGCCTCGGCCCGCCGGGCATTCTGGTTCACGGACTGGCCTTGAAACCCGGCAAACCAACCATTATTTCTTTAAATAAAAACAAACCCTTTATCGGTTTGCCTGGTCATCCTGTTTCGGCTATGATGGTATTTGAGAATATAATAAGAAAAATAATATCTGACTTAAAAGGTGAACTTTTTCGGTTCGGGGAACAAAAAACCATTGATGCTTTATTGGAATCTAATGTATTTTCAGATGCAGGCAGAGAAGAATATATTCATGTTTCCTTACAGGATAAGAATGGCCAATTATGGGCTATCCCCGTTCTTGGTAAGTCCGGTATGATTTCTTCCCTGGCCAGGGCTGATGGTTTTATCACTATCGGGCTTAACCAGGAAGGGTTATATCAAGGAAACAAGGTTACCGTTACTTTGTTTTAATTTATGCTGAAATAAGAAGGGTATATTTTAACTATTTTAAAACCATTAAGAAAAGATAAAATATGACAATAGAACGTAATATTTATTTGAACAAAATATCTTTAAAGGAAGCAAAACAAAAAATTGAGAAAGCTATTTTGGAAGGCAAAATAACTTTGCAGCAAAGAAGCATAGGGCTGCCGGTAGAAAATTCTCTTGAGCGGGTTACCTCAGAAGCTGTTTATGCCAGGAGTTCATCTCCACATTATACTGCAGCTGCTATGGATGGTATAGCTGTGCATTCCGGGAGTACAGAGAACGCTTCCGAGAATAATCCTACAATTTTAGAATATGAAAAAGATTTTTTGTATGTTAATACCGGCACTCTTTTGCCGGAAGGATTTGATGCAGTAATAAAAATTGAAGATGTTGTTCCCGTTGGACAAAAAGAAAATAGTCAATTCAGTAAAGAAAAAAAAGAAAAGGAACAATTGCAAATTTATCAATCCGTTTTTCCCGGTTCAAATATTCGTAATATTGGAGAAGATATCATTACCCATCAGTTAATACTGCCTGTAAATCATAAAATTAGACCGGTTGATATAGGTGTCCTGATGGGAGGAGGGGTAACTCGATTGAAGGTGAGAGAAAAACCTCGTGTAGCAATCATTCCTACCGGAGAAGAACTGGTTAAGCCTGATGAAAAAGAAATAAAGGCTGGGGAAATAGTGGATTTTAATTCTGCAATGCTCTCAAATTCAGTAATTCAATGGGGTGGAGAACCTATTGTTTATCCGAACATCCGGGATATTAAGGAAGAATTAGTAGAAAAATTGCAGAAGGCAATAAAGGAAAACGACATGGTTACTATTATTGCTGGTACATCAGCAGGTTCTAAGGATTATACCGCAAAGGCACTTGGAGAACTGGGAGAAATACTTTTTCATGGTGTAGCTATCATGCCGGGCAAACCCACTTTGGCGGGGATAGCTCAGGGTGTGCCAGTAATTGGATTGCCCGGATACCCGGTTTCATATTTAATTGCAGCGTGGGAATTTGTTTTGCCTTTGGTGTACAAAAATTTGAGATTAAATCCTCCTGATAGAAAAAAAGTAGAAGTATTGATGGGAAGAAAAGTGGTATCTAAATTGGGGAATGAAGAATTTCTTCGAGTCAAATTAGCAAAAATTGATGATCGGTTAACAGCTTATCCGTTAAATCGAGGTGCAGGTGTTATTTCTTCTCTGGCGGAAGCAGATGCCCTGATTAAAATATCTTCACATAGCGAGGGACTGGCTTTAAGAGAAAAAACCAAAGCTGAATTATTGAAAGAAGACTTTAACCAGGATGATACAATTATTATTATTGGCAGCCATGACCTTATTCTGGATGTTTTAAGAAATGAACTTCAAATGCTATTTCCGGAATTACGTCTGGCATCATTTCATGCCGGTAGTATGGGTGGGCTTTTGGCTTTAAAGCAGAAAATTACCCATCTGGCAACTTCTCATCTCCTTGATGTAGAAAGCGGGGAATATAATCTTCCTTATATTCGGCGAATTTTACCAGACCATGATCTGGTGGTGGTAAATTTGGCATATCGCCAGCAGGGTTTAATGGTTTCCAATGGTAATCCAAAAAGAATAGAGGGAATACAGGATTTAGTTCGTGAGGATGTGCATTACGTTAATCGACAAAAGGGCTCCGGTACTCGTGTCCTTCTGGACTATCTACTTGATAAAAACAATATTAATCCAGATGAAATAAAAGGCTATCAACAGGAGCAATTTACTCATCTTATGGTTGCGTCAGCGGTTGCCAATCAGAAAGTAGATGCTGGATTAGGCATTTTTTCAGCAGCCAGGGCTTTTCAGCTGGACTTTATTCCATTAATAACAGAACGTTATGATTTTATTATTCCTGAGAAGTACTTTCAGAGTAAAATAATACAAAAATTATTGAAAACCATAAAAACAAGACATTTCAAGGAGAAGGCCGGCAGGCTTGGTGGATATGATCTAAGCCATTGTGGAAAGGTAATGAAAAATGAAAAAATTAACTGATTCTTACGGAAGGCAAATTACCTATTTTAGAATTTCTCTAACTGATCGGTGTAATTTTAGATGTATTTACTGTTCACCATCTGAAGAGAGTTTCCGTTTCATTGAACATCAGGATATTTTACGTTATGAAGAAATATTGGAAATTGCGGAAGTAGGGGTTGAAATGGGTATGACAAAAATTAGATTAACCGGTGGAGAACCCCTGGCAAGAAAAGGAATTGTTGATTTCATTAAACAGCTCAATAAAATAGCATCAATAGAAGATATTTCCATGACAACTAATGGTTACTACTTATCAGAAATGGCAACTTCTTTAAAGGATGCCGGATTGAGCCGGGTCAATATTAGCCTTGATTCCCTTCAAAAAGAGAAATTCAAAGAAATTACCGGATTTTATGGATTGGAAAAAGTTCTGCAGGGAATTGATAAATCTTTACAATTAGACCTAACTCCGGTTAAGATTAATGTAGTTTTATTAAAAGGAATCAATGATAATGAAGTAGAAGATTTTATGCGCTTAACTATAAATAAGCCATTATATATTAGGTTTATAGAACTAATGCCCACCAATCATGAGTTAAGCCAAATCTATCAAGGACATTTTCTTTCGGCTCAATCAATACAAAAAAAAATAAAAATGAAATTTCCTGGTCTTAAACCTATTTCAATGGAAAAAGGCTATGGACCGGCGGTTTATTATCAATTGCCCGGAGCAAAAGGCTTGTTTGGATTTATCAGTGCGGTCAGCCAGCATTTTTGTGCACAATGTAATCGCATTCGATTAACTGCAGAAGGTAAAATTCGACCATGTTTATTTAGTTCACAGGAAGTTGATATCAAAAAAAAATTAAGACAGATACCTGCAAACCAACCAGAATTACGTAAGGAACTTATCCAAAAGTGTTTGTTAAGAGCAGTGCATAATAAGCCATTACGTCATCATATAGGGCAGAAAAATATTTCTGAATTTGGTATGTCCCAAATAGGAGGATAATTATATGGATAAAGAAAAATCATTTACTCACCTAAATGAAAAAGGCAGGGCCCGCATGGTTGATGTAGGTGGAAAACAGGATACCCACAGAATTGCCATTGCCGAGGGAGAAGTAATTATGAAATCGGAAACACTTGCTTTGATTAAAGATAAAAAAATAGCCAAGGGAGATGTTTTAGGAATAGCCCAGGTGGCCGGTATTATGGCAGCCAAGGAAACCAGCCACCTGATTCCCATGTGTCATCCTTTGATTATAACCAATGTAGATATGGATTTTTATCTTATGGAAGAGAAAAATAGTATTTTAATTCGTTCTATAGTAATGACGACTGGGAAAACGGGTGTAGAAATCGAAGCACTTCATGCTGTTTCTGTAGCTGCCCTTACTATTTACGATGTTTGCAAGGCAGTAGATAGAGGAATTGAGATCAGCCATATTCATTTGGTAGAAAAAGACGGGGGTCAAAGTGGTCATTATCAGGGAAAATCATATCTTAATGTAGAGGAAAAAAGGGAAACATCCTATCCTGAAGGGGAAGAAGAAATTCAGAAAGATAGAAAAGGAAAAGTTCTGGCGGTTTGTATTGGAGATAGTCGAGAGATACCCAAAAAGGAAGTTCCAAATGCTGTTTTGATTAAGGATTTTGGAATAGAAGGAGATGTGCATGCCGGAAGAGATCACAAACAGGTTAGCCTGTTAAGTTTAGCCAGCTTGGAAAAGAATAGAGAAGATGGGTATGAACTACATTATGGTGACCTTTTTGAAAATATCGATTTTGAAGGAATCGATGATTTATATCAATATCCGTTGGGAACATTAATCAAGATAGGTAAAGATGTTATTCTCTGTATTTCTCAGATCGGAAAAGATTATGATGTTGACATTCTGGTACGTGGACAGAAAGTGTGTTCAATTATGCCTAAGGAAGGTATTTTTACCCGTGTAGTTGAAGGGGGGACTATTCAACCTGGGGATGATATCAGGGTGATTTCATTAGATGATTAAAGTTGCCATTATTACGGTAAGTGACAAAGGAGCAAAAGGTCAGAGGAAAGACCTTAGTGGTGAGACAATCCGGGATATTTTGAAAAAAATAGAGGCAGAGGTAGTTTGGTATAAAATTGTTCCCGATGAACTTGATTTAATTCAGTCAACTCTTATTGAGGCGGTTGACAAATTAAAAATTGACCTGGTTTTGACTACAGGTGGAACTGGCTTAGCTCTCAGAGATGTAACTCCTGAAGCAACCAGAAGAGTAATCGAAAAGACAGTACCTGGAATTAGTGAATTAATTCGTATGGAAAGTTTTAAAAAGACCCCAAAAGCGATCTTGTCTAGGGCAATTGCTGGTATGCGGGGAAAGAGTCTTATTATTAATCTTCCCGGAAGCCCTAAAGGTGTTCGAGAATCCCTGAGCATCATTCTGGAAACTCTTCCTCACGGTATTAGTATTTTAAAAGGGGAAGCCTCTGAATGTGGTAAGGAATGAATTAAAAAAGGATTAAAATGTTGGTATCTTTTTTACTAAAAGCAGTAATTATTTCCCTATCTGGAGTCATGGCTCCAGGACCTATTACCGCGGTAACCGTAAGTAAGGGGACTGAGCATCCTTATTCTGGGGCAATGATTGCTATCGGACATGGAATTGTAGAGTTTCCACTTATGATATTGATTATGATTGGTTTTGGTCAGTTTTTAGAAATAACCTGGGTAAAGGTAGTAATTGGAATATTAGGAGGGCTATTTTTATTAAAAATGGGAATAGGGTTATTGCAAAGTATTGGTAGTACAAAGATTGGGCATTCTCATCAACAATATACTCCCTTGCAGGCTGGTGTGGTATTAAGTGTTGCCAATCCTTATTTTTTGGTTTGGTGGGCAACTATTGGGGCAATGCTTATTACCGGTGCTTATCAATTTGGTTTATGGGGATTGGTGGCCTTTATTGTGGTTCACTGGAGCTGTGATTTTCTCTGGTATTCATTTCTTTCTTCCATATCCTTCAAGGGTGGACAGTTTTTTGGTCAGAAATTACAGAAGATACTTTTCGCTGTTTGCGGTGTATTCCTATTATTTTTTAGTAGCAAGTTTATCTATGATGCGGTAAATATTGTTTTTTAATGATTACCTTTATTTAACCATAAAGATAAAATATGCTAACTGAAATTTTTTTAACTTTTTCAGAGGTTTTTTAAACCACCCGTTATGAGTGTGCGATATTAGATCAATTCCGGTAGTATTTTTTGAAATTTAACTAGAGGACCAGTGTAGTCAGGTTTAATTCTGGTTTTTCTTAAACCAAATCTTATTTTTTCACTGATTGCTCGTAATTGATTCTTGGATTTCTTACTGTCTGTAGTTAAAAAAGTTTTCAT
>CAYWJZ010000059.1:0-6541 GCA_964458635.1 uncultured Atribacterota bacterium | reverse complement strand
CACAACGAAGAACGATAATTAATATTTCTGAATTGCAGCTCAGTAGAAATAGCAATATTGGTCATCATTTTAACCGTTTCAACCGGAAATTTTCCGACAGCAGTTTCTTCTGATAACATGGTAGCATCTGTTCCGTCAAGAATAGCATTAGCCACATCTGTCACCTCAGAACGGGTAGGTCGAATATGGTCAGTCATAGATACCAGCATCTGAGTTGCAGTAATAACCGGACGATTCATCCGATTAGCCTGGGAAATTAAACTTTTTTGAATAACAGGTATCTCTTCTATAGCTACCTGTACACCTAAATCTCCTCTGGCGACCATAATAGCATCGGTAACTTCGAGTATTTCTCCAATATTTTTTATCGCCTCTTCGCGCTCAATTTTGGCAACAGTAAAAATCTCTTTGCCTTTTTTTCGGGCAAATTCTTTTACTTTTATAATATCTGCTGCTCTTTCCACAAAAGATATACCAAAAATAGTTACCCCTTCCTCTAAACCAAAGGCAATAAGGTCAAGGTCCTGTTTCCTTATGGGGTCAAGAAATATTTTGGTATGGGGTAAATTTAGACCTTTATGCGAATCCAGCTTCCCACCGGTCATAACCTGACAGATAACTTCACCTTGATCTTCTTGAATATCCTTTACTTTGAGCTGAATAAAACCATCATAAAGATAGATAAGACTATTTTTCTTAACGCTTTTTAGCAATTCTTTATAACTAACAGGTATGATGGATGTATTTCCTAAAATATCACGTGTAGTAAGTCGAATTGTCTGCCCTTTCTTTAAAACAATGGGGCCATTTTCTATTTCTCCGATTCTAATTTTGGGACCTGGTATATCCATCATTACCGGAATGTCTATTCTTAATTCTTTTTCTGCTTCTTGGATAAACTTCAATGTCTTGTGATGACAATCGATGGTATCATGGGCTAAATTAAGTCGGGCAATATTCATACCTGCCAGAACTAATTGTTTAATTATCTTTTTATTATGCGAAGCTGGTCCCAAAGTGCAGACAATTTTTGTCTTAGAATCTGGAAATTTCACGTATACCTCCTTATCATCAGTAGGGCCTGTTTTGCTTTAAAAAGTTACATTTTATTTATTTTTCCTGGAAAGGGATTGTAGTATCAAAAAAATTCCCGCTACCACAAGAATAATCGGCCAAAACTTGACAAGAACAAAACGAGGGAAGAGGCTTCTCAACAAAAAAAATAACCCTAAAAAAATTAGGAGTAGTCCACCCCAAATATGTTTATGATTATCTTTGTGTTCTTCACCCTGATGGTTGTTTATTTCTTTTTCTCCCGCTGTTTTTTTATTGTTATCTGTTTTCTGTTCAGGATTTTCCGGTATAATAATCCATGCTATAATATATACAATTACCCCGACACCACCCAGAAAAACAATAAGTATTGCCAGTAAACGTACCAGGGTAGAATCTATATCAAAATACTCTGCAATTCCGCCACAAACACCGGCAATCATAGAATCTTTTTTTGAACGGTATAATTTCTTTGCCATAACTATGCCTCCCATATCTAAAGATAGTAAATCATTTATTACTATTTTGTTGATAATTTATTGAGATTTAGAACATAATATTCTTCAACCAAATGGTGACCCCAGAGAAAATGTTTCTTTTTATCTTCTCTTTTAAAACCATTTGTTTCATAAATTGTTCTTGCCGCTGCAAGGTTATCTAATGTCCACAAAAAAACCATATCATAACCGGCAATCTGGCAAAATTTTAGTGCCTTTTCCAATAAGTATTTGCCAAGTTTCACTCCCCGATATTCTGGATGAACCAAAAACCATCGTAACTGTGCCTGTTGGCCAGGCCTTTCTAAAATTGCAATCGAACCAATAGCGGTATTTTTAATCTCTGCAATCCATAAACTACTTTTCCCTTCCTGGTAAACGCTGGCAAATTCTCCGAGTCCTTCGGCAACATAGGCTTCAAATTCATGGTTAAAGTTATATTCCTGATGATACACCTGGCCATGGAGTGATAATACTTTTCCTATATCTCCATATTGAAAATCATTACGAATATTAATATCAGGTAAAAAATTTTGATTAAAGCCGGAAATAAGCATAACCTCCTCAAGTGAGCAATATTGAGGTAAAAATAAAAAAATGGCGGAGAGAGAGGGATTCGAACCCTCGGAGCAGAGTTAATATCCGCTCAATTGCTTAGCAGGCAACCACCTTCGGCCACTCGGTCATCTCTCCGATTAAAGTATAACATAATCCCTTTTTTCAGGCAAGAAATTATAAATACTTAAGGTAATTCTTGACAAAAACCGCTAAAATATTTTAGAATGTGCTAGCTTTTTTAATTTTGAAAATATTATATAAAAGGAAAAACATGAAATGAGTAACTTTCAATATGATGTAATTGTAATCGGTGCTGGACATGCCGGATGCGAAGCATCTCTGGCTGCTGCACGCTGTGGTGCCAAAACATTATTGATTACTTCTAATATAGACAATATTGCTTTATTACCCTGCAATCCATCTATAGGTGGCCCGGGGAAAGGCCATGTAGCCAGAGAAATAGATGCATTGGGTGGAGAATTAGCTCGAAATACTGATAAATCTACGCTGCATATCCGGATGCTCAATACCAGCAAAGGGCCAGCTATGTGGGCATTGCGAGCCCAAGTTGACAAGAATAGATACAAGGAAGAAATGATTAAAACCATTCAGAACCAACCTGGTTTATCTCTAGTACAGGAAATGGTTACCGGTTTACTGACCAAGAAAAATCACATTAATGGTGTTGTTCTTCAAAGCGGCACACAATTCTATTCACCTACTGTTATTATTACTGCCGGAACATTCTTAAATGGCACAATCTATATCGGTAAAATTCGTTATAGTGCCGGAAGAGCTGGAGAAATTGCATCAGTTGAACTGGCAAACCAGTTAAGAACATTGGGATTCAGCACTATCCGTTTAAATACATGCACTCCACCCCGTATTAACAGACAAAGTATAGATTTCTCACAATTAACCGAACAAAAAAGTGCTAATGAACCTCTTGCCTTTTCCTATGAATCAAAAAAGAAAATTTATCATAATCACACAGTTTATATTACACGAACCAATTCTAAAACACAACAGGTGATAAAAAATTATATCAACCAGGTTCCCCTGGTTAACGGAACAATTCTAAGTGCGGCTACCCGATATTGCCCTTCTATTGAAGATAAATTTATTCGTTTTCCGCAACATAAGTCACATCAATTATTTTTGGAACCGGAAAGTGATTCAACCGAAGAAATTTATCTCCAGGGTTTTTTTACAAGCCTTCCCCCTATAGCTCAGCACGAAGCTTTGCAAACCATAAAAGGTCTGGAAGAATGTAGAATTATGCGTTATGGATATGCTATTGAGTATGACGTTATTTTACCCCGCCAACTTAAATACTCATTAGAAACCAAAAAAATAAATGGTTTATTCTTAGCCGGCCAAATCAACGGAACGTCCGGTTACGAAGAAGCAGCCGAACAGGGAATTATTGCCGGTATTAATGCGATACAATTCCTTAATCACCGAGAACCCTTTATTTTGGATCGCTCCCAGGCTTATATTGCTGTAGAAATTGACGATCTGGTAACAAAAAGTATCTCCGAACCCTATCGATTGAGAACCGGCCTGGCAGAATATCGGCTGTTACTTCGTCAGGATAATGCTGATTTAAGGCTAACTCCCTATGGATATAAGTACGGGTTAATTTCTGAGACAAGATACCAAAAGTTTCTGACCAAAAAGGAAGCAGTTGAAAAGGAAATCAAACGCCTTAATAATCTAAAACTATATCCTAATGAACAAACTAATCAGCTGCTACAAAGGTTAAGTGCTTCTCCTCTGCAAAAACCGGTTACTCTGGCTGAATTGTTAACACGGCCTCGCATAAAATACACGGATACTGCTGATTTAGATCCAGAAAGGCCAACACTACATCCAGAAGTCATAAATCAAGTTGAAATACAGATTAAATATTCCGGCTATATTAAGCGACAGGAAGAGGAAGTCAAGAGGTTTAAAAAGGCTGAAAACTACAAAATCCCGGAAAATATTGATTATTCGCAGTTATATGGAATTTCACACGAAGGGAAACAACGATTTTCAGAAATTAAGCCTGTATCTTTAGGCCAGGCAAAACGAATACCGGGGATTACCCCCTCTGATATTACTGCCCTGATGATTCATCTGGAAAAAATAAAAAGGAGTCAAAAAAGTATAAAACATGTTCAATAATTGTTTTGTCTGGAGAATTGTTTTTCTGCAGCCTGAAGAGTATTTTTCATTAACATCATATTGGTAACAGGGCCTACTCCGCCGGGAACTGGGGTAATTTTTGAGGCAACTCCGGAAACTTCATCAAAATCAACATCTCCCACCAATCTTCCGTTAACTTCGTTGGTCCCGACATCGACTACCACTGCACCGTTTAAAACCATATCCCTTTTAATCAATCCAGCTTTTCCTGCTGCGGCAACGATAATATCTGCTTTTCTGGTAAAAAGGGAGATATTTTTTGTTTTGGAATGACAAACAGTAACTGTTGCATTAGCAAAAGATTGTTTTAAAAGTAAAATAAGAGCTAAGGGTTTTCCTACAATGCTGCTTCTTCCTACAATAACCACATGTTTCCCGTTAACCTCGATATTTTCTCTTTTAAAAATTTCATAAACTGCATTTGGGGTACACGGCAAAAAATCAGGATTCCCCATGGCCAACTTACCCATGTTGACAGGGTTAAAACAATCTACATCCTTATCAGGATGCAATGCTTCCTGGATACTTTCCTGGTTAACTTGTTTTGGCAAAGGGGTCTGAACAATAATACCATGTACTTGTCGATTATCATTCAGCTGCTCTATCAAATTTAGCAATTCATCTTCGGATGTTTCTTCGGATAAAGAGTGTTTTTCGAATTTAATATGAACTTTTTGACAGCTTCTCTCGATCATGCGAACATAAAATAACGAAGCAGGATCCTGACCTAGAATAACTACCGAGAGTTTTGGTGTGATATTTGTTTTTTGAAAGAATTCATCTGTGGCTAATTTTAATTCATCTTTAATGATTGCCGCTATTTTTTTCCCATTAATGATGTGACTTTCTTGATTCACTATAATGTTCCTTCTCATAAGTATCTAAGGAAAAATAAACATCGCACCCGCCTAGCGGGTGTTTTTAAGAACTTTTAAAAGATGTTTAACTTATTACCTGGTTATTTTTTCATGCTCTTTTTATTTTAATTGCTTATTTATATTTTAAATAAATATTTCCAGGCAATACAAATTTCTATTTTGAGCTTCAGTTAAAAAAATGTCAGATAGCTTCTCTTAATCTATATTTATGATAAAACCATTTTATTTAACCATTACCTAGTTCTTAGAAGTTGGTTTTTCATGGTTAAATAAATAAGTAAGGAAAATATTAAATATACTTATTCTCTATTAATTTTGCTCTCGTTAATTTCCATTATATCTTTCAGTGTTTTTTTAAACATTCCTTAATCATTAATTTTGCTTCATTTTCTTCGATACCATAGACTGCCCTGATCTCGCTGGTTAATATTTTTCTCGCTCTTTCCAGCAAATTTTTCTCAGTAGCAGATAGTGTGTCTGTTTTTTTCCGTCTGTTATAATTCTTAACAACTTGGGCAACCTTTTTTAAATTACCACTATCTACCATTTCCAACTGAGATTTAATTCTTGATTTATAATCCTGTTCCATTTCATCAATTTCACGACTCAAAACTTCCAATACTTCAGGAATCTTTTCTTTACTCAAGATTTTTCTTAAACCAATATCACTGGCTTTTCTTATCGGGATCATGAGGGTCATCTGGTTCATAGTCAGATCAAGAATGTAATATTTTTCACTCTTATCTAAAACATGTTTTTCTTCTATATTTGCTATATTACCTACACCAAATATTGGGTGGGCAACTTTATCCCCTTTTTTAAACATAGGCAACGGGTAATATCCCGTTTTAACCTCCGGATTCAAATCATACACCTCTTCATCTATAATTCATATAATATTTCTAAAATAATATTATACTCTATATTTATTAGAACGTCAATTTATTACCTTAAATTAGTAAACATTGCAACCACATAGTAGGTGGTTTTAAAAAGCTTCAAAAAAGAGGTGTGCCTTTGGTTATTTACTTGTTGGTCTATTTTTTCCCTAATATTTTGACTGAATATTTCTAAGCAATACAATTTCCTGTTTTGTAGTTATGGATTAGCTTAATTTTTTTTATGATAGCTGGAGAAAAGAGTAAAGAGAGATTCATATGGCCTTTGGCCTTATTATGGTAAATAGTTGAGCGGATTAACAGGCTTCCCGTTTTCTCTTATTTCAAAATGGAGGTGGGGGCCGGTTGCATTTCCGCTAGCACCTAATTTTGCAATAATATCTCCTTTGTTTACATTTTGCCCTTCTCTTGCCAGATTAGATGAATTATGGGCATACACAGTAGAATAACCACCGGCATGGTCAAT
>CAYWJZ010000058.1:0-6574 GCA_964458635.1 uncultured Atribacterota bacterium | reverse complement strand
AGCCTCCAATTTATTTATTATTTACTATTATTATTTTTTAAACTTTTACCTGATGATAAATAGTTATCAATTGATCTGGCTGCAACCTTACCATCACCTACTGCGGATATAACGGTTGCCGCCCCTCTAACAATATCTCCACCTGCGAAAATTCCATCACAAGTTGTCATTTTAGTTATTTCATTTATTTTAAAATATCCCCATTGGTTCACCTCCACACCTTCTGCACTTCTGGCAATAATTGGATTTGCCATTGTTCCAATGGCATCAATTACCATATCTATTTCTAAAACAAAATTAGAATTTTCAATAGGAACAGGTCTTCTTCTCCCTGATTGATCAGGTTCTCCTAATTTCATCTTTATACATTCCATTCCGGTTACCCGACCATCTTTGTCTCCCAGCACCCTAATAGGCAGGGTTAAAAAATGAAAAATAACTCCTTCCTCTTCAGCATGGTGGACTTCTTCTGCTCGTGCGGGTACTTCTTTTCTGGAACGTCGATAAATAATGTATGATTTTTCAGCTCCGAGCCGTAAAGCAGTTCGAGCAGAATCCATAGCAACATTTCCCGCACCAATAGTAGCAGCTTTCTTACCTATTTTTATCGGGGTGTCATATTCGGGAAAAAGATAAGCCTTCATTAAATTTGAGCGGGTTAGAAACTCATTAGCTGAATAAACATCATTCATGTTTTCACCCGGAATATCCATAAAGCGGGGGGCTCCTGCCCCATTAGCCAAAAAAATTGCATCAAATTGTTTTTTTAAGTCATCCACGCTCCCGGTTGCCCCTACAATATAATCACACTTTAACTTTACACCCATCTTTTCAATTTCTTTTACCTCATATTCAACAATTTCTTTGGGAAGTCGGAATTCCGGTATTCCATATACCAAAACTCCACCGGGTTTATGTAATGCCTCAAAAAGGGTTACCTGATAGCCCATTTTGGCAAGATCAGCAGCACATGTTAGACCAGCCGGGCCTGATCCCACTACAGCTACTTGCAGATCTTTTTTGTTATGGACACCTTTTTTACTATTCTTTCCATGAACTTTAGTTGTCCTAGCCCAATCTGATACAAATCGCTCCAATCTTCCGATAGCAATAGGTTTTTCATTACTATTAAGAACACATTTTTTTTGACATTGCTCCTCCTGGGGGCATACTCTTCCTGTTATCGCCGAAAGAGCATCTGTCTTTAATATTGTAAGATAGGCATTTTTAAAATCTTCTTCTACAATATACTGTATGAATAATGGTATATTAATCTCTGCAGGGCACCCTTTCATACATTTGGGTTGTTTGCATTGCAGGCATCTCTGGGCTTCTTTTATAGCTTCTTCCTTACTATAACCAAGGGGAACTTCATTAAAATTATGAATCCTTACCTGAGGTGATTGTTCCCTCATTGGGACTGGTTCCCGTTTTGTCCTGTCTTTCATCGGTATCATCTTAGCCATCTGACTCCTCCATACAACGACATTTGCTCTGTTTTCTATAGTTTTGCCAGGATTTGTTTTCTTCTATTTTATAACGATCAATGCGATTCATAAATTCATCCCAATCAACTAATTGTCCGTCAAATTCTGGTCCATCAGTACAAACAATTTTAGTTTCGCCGCCTATTGTTAAGCGACAGGACCCGCACATTCCGGTTCCGTCAACCATAATAGTATTAAGACTTACAATTGTTTCAACAGGATATGCTTTTGTTAAGGCGGTGGTTACTTTCATCATAATAGGTGGACCAATAGTCCAAATCCTTTTAATTGTTTTATCATTATCGAGCTTCTCTTTTAAGACATCTGTTACAAAACCCTTTTTACCATAACTCCCATCATCTGTGGTAATTATAAGTTCATCTGAAACTTTCTTTAACTCTTTTTCCATGATAATTAAATCCTTGGACCTTGCTCCGATAATGGTAATAACCTTATTACCGGCTTCTTTCAGGTGTTTGGCTATTGGATGAATACAGGCAATGCCGGTGCCTCCTCCAACAACTACCACGGTTCCAAAATAATCTATCTCAGATTTCTGACCCAGCGGACCAATAAAAGAATAAAGATATTCACCGGTGTTAAAGCGGGATAATTCATCAGTTGTTTTACCCACAATTTGAAAAACAATATAAATGAGTCCTTTCTCCCGGTCATAATCTGCAACAGTAAGTGGAATTCTTTCCCCTTTCTCTTTGGTCATTAAGATAATAAATTGACCTGGTTGCACAGTAGTAGCAATTTCGGGGGCCTTAACCCACATCGCATAAATATCCTGATATAATCTTTCTTTTTTGATAATTTGAAACATTTATTTCCTCTCATCAATAACTAAATTATTATAAGTTATTACAAATTTCTGCTGTATCACGGGCTATCATTAATTCTTCATTTGTTGGTATAACAAAAACCGTGACCCTGGAATTCTTGGTACTAATAATTTCTCTTTCACCTTTTACTTTATTTTTTTCAATATCAATTTCTATGCCAAAATAACTCAATTCTTCACAAACCTTTTTTCTTAATTTTGGTGAGTTTTCTCCAATACCTGCAGTAAAAATAAGTACATCTAGACCATTCATTGCTGCAGTATAAGCCCCAATATATTTTTTCAAGCCATAGTGCAAAACATTTAGTGTTCGCTGAGCTTTTTTGTTGCCTTCCTCAGCCTTACCTTCAAGATCACGTTTATCACTGGATATTCCTTCTGATAAGCCCAAAAATCCGCTTTTCTTGTATAAAATCTCATTCATTTCTTCAAAATTAAGGTTTTCTTTGCCCATCAAAAAAGGAATTACTGCAGGGTCCACATCACCACAACGTGTCCCCATAACAACACCTGAGACAGTCCCAAAACCTAAGCTGGTATCAATGGATTTACCTCCTTTGATGGCTGCTAAACTGGAACCATTTCCCAGATGACAGGTTACCACTTTTAAATCTTTTAATTTTTTCTCCAATAATTTAGCTGCTTGCTCGGCAACATACTGATGTGATGTTCCGTGAAAACCATATCTTCTTATTCTATATTTTTCATAATAATGATAGGGCAATCCATAAAGAAAAGCATGTTCAGGAATTGTTTGGTGGTAAGCAGTATCAAATACACCTACCTGAGGAGCCCCAGGCAATAATTCCTGGCATACTTTTATTCCCAATATATTTGGTGGATTGTGTAACGGTGCTAATTCAATGCACTCATTAAGAGTTTCCATCACATCTTCACTCAGCAAAACCGATCCAGAATATTTTTCTCCACCATGAACTACACGATGGCCCACTGCAGATATCTCAGATATATCCTTTATAACACCATGTCCGTCATCTAACAAAGCACTTATTACTAGCTCTATTCCTTTTCGATGATTGGGAACAGCTAGTTCCTTTATTACAGACTCTTTCCCGGTCGGATAATGATTAATTAACGAACCATTAATACCAATTCTCTCTACTAAACCCTTCGCAAGTAAAGACTCATCAGCCATATTAAAAAGTCGATATTTAATGGAAGAACTTCCACTGTTCACTACTAATATCTTCATACTTGCCTTCTTCCTCCTTATTATATTTATAATAGTTATTATAAAATTTAAATTTTCTCTCCAATTTTAAATCCATGCTCTAAAGCTTTCATATTTAAATCTTTTACTCTGGTAGGTATTCTAGCAATAAGTGCTTTTTTGATAGCATCTTTGGATACAATGTTTGTCAATTGAACAATAATGCCCAAAGATATAATATTAGTTACCAATTGATTACCAAGAATTTTTATGGCATCTTCTGTGATGGGGTATTGGTAGATTTTCCCGCTAAAAGAAGGCATCTTTAGTACATATGTTGAGTCCGCAAGTAATATTCCGTCTTCGGCTAAGCTTTGTATATATTTATCACAGGCTTTTTGTGTTAATGCTAATAATATCTCGGATTTTAATACTTTGGGATAATCAATTTTTTCTTTACTGATTATAACTTCTGATCTACTGGCTCCTCCTCTGGCTTCAGGACCATAGGATTGTGTTTGCACCACCTCGAACCCATCATAGATTCCTGCAGCTTCAGCCAAAATAATTCCTGCCAGAATCAATCCCTGTCCGCCTGATCCGCTTAAACAAATTTCTTTTCTATCTTTCTTCATTATTTTCCCCCTTGTTGTTGGGCAATTGCACAAATTTCTTGATATTTTTCAGTATATTCCGGTATAGTAATATTTTTAAATTCACCAGTGGGCATTTTATCTTTCTTTTCTTCCTGAGATAATTTCTCCCAGGTTTTTTTAGGTACAGTAATGCTTTTAATCCAATCCATCATTTTAACTGGAGTTCTCAATTGGTTCATTTTTCCATAGGAAATAGGACAATCTGAAATCATTTCCACTACTGAAAATCCTTTTTTATTTAAAGCTTTTTTGATAAATTTAATACCCTGATTCACGTTAAAAATACTACCTCTTGCCACATAGGAAGCACCTGCGCTAACAGCCAGATCAGATATATCAAAATTTTGATCAATATTACCATAAGGTGCCGTAGAGCCATACTTACCAGTAGGTGTCATTGGTGAATATTGCCCTCCGGTCATTCCGTATATCATATTGTTGATGATAATTGCAGTAATATCGATATTGCGCCGAGCAGCATGAATAAAATGATTACCCCCTATCGCCGAACAATCGCCATCTCCCATTACTGCGATTACTTTTAATTTCGGGTTAGCCATCTTGATTCCGGTTGCAAAAGCCAGCGCTCGTCCATGTGTGGTATTCATGGTATTAAAATCAACATATCCGGTAATCCTGCTGGAACATCCGATCCCGGAAACCATGGCAATTTCATCTTTCTCCCACCCCAGGGCATGGATTGAACGAATTAAAGCATTTAAGACAATTCCATTACCACAGCCCGGACACCATATGTGGGGAAACATCTCTTTTCTAATATATTGATCGATAAGATTTTTCATTGATTTAACTCCTCCTCTATCTTTTCAAGACTTTCCACAGGATTGATAAAATCGCAATATATTCTACCGTGATGAATAACTCGACATCTTCCATTAGCAGCTCTTTGGATTTCTCTAACCATTTCTCCTAAATTCATTTCCGGAACTATAAACAAATCTACCTGATCTGCTAATTGACTAATCAAGTCATCTCCGAAAGGCCATAAGGTTATTAATTTCAGTAGCCCTGCTTTGATTCCTTTTTCTCTGGCTAATTTGACAGTTCTCTGGGCTGCTCTGGCTACAGAACCATACGCAACAATCGCTACTGTGGCATCATCCAGAGAATATTTCTCCTCAAGAATAATGTCTTTTTTATTTTCCTCAACTTTATTTGTCAGTCTTCTTATAAATTGATCAACCTCTTGGGCATTAGAAGTTGGATAACCTTTTTCATTATGTACTAAGCCAGTCACGTGATATCGATACCCACTACCAAAATCAGCCATAGGAGGTACCATATCTTCATCTGCTTTAAAGGGTAAAAAATTCTTTTTTTGTACATTAGGTTTTTTTCTGTTTTTAATCTCCAGTTTTTCCTGGGAAGGAATATTCACTTTTTCGCGCATATGAGCAATCACTTCATCCAATAACAACATAACCGGCGTACGATATTGCTCGCTAAAATTAACCGCTTTAACTGTCATTTCCAAAACTTCATTTACATCTGAAGGAGCTAAGGCAATCATAGGATGATCTCCATGGGTTCCCCAGCGTGCCTGCATTACATCACCCTGAGAGGGCTTGGTTGGCAATCCGGTACTTGGTCCACCACGTTGCGCGTTAACAATTACACAAGGGATTTCACAAATTGCGGCAAAGCCAATATTTTCCTGTTTTAAGCAAATTCCCGGACCCGAGCTAGCCGTCATGGATTTTAAGCCGGCTAATGAAGCTCCTATGATTGCAGCCATACTGGCAATCTCATCTTCCATTTGCATGAATTTTCCACCCATCCCGGGCAGTTTTCGAGCCATGCCTTCAGCTATTTCTGAAGCTGGGGTAATTGGGTAGCCAGCAAAAAACCGAACACCCGCCAAAATAGCCCCTTCTACACATGCTTCATTCCCCTGTAATATCTTTACTAACTGTTTTTTTTCACTCATGGTTAATCCTCCAAACTTCCGCGTTCAAAATTATGGGTAGTAGCCTTTTCTCTATTCTCTACTTTGATTGCAAAATCAGGACAACGAAGTTCACATAACATACACTTAATACAATCATCAATTTATTCGGCAACAGGGAAACCTTTCTCATTTTCCACCAAGACTTTCTTGGGACAATAATGAATACAAATCCCGCAGGCTTTACACCAATCTTGATTTACTGTTAATTTAGTTTCTTTGTTTTGATAAAACTTAACATTATTTTTTTTCTGCACTATTGTGTCACCTCTCTTTTTTTATATCGAAAATAGTCTTTTTTAATGTATCAATTGATCCTTTATCAGGTATATACATGAATTCAATTATTGGAATTTCTTTTGAGACAAATTGTTGAACATCTTTCTTTCTTCCGGGAGACACAATAAGAATATCTCTCTTTCTTATAAATTCTTTTAATTGTTTATT
>CAYWJZ010000057.1:0-6643 GCA_964458635.1 uncultured Atribacterota bacterium | reverse complement strand
AAGGACTTTCTGCATATTTTGATAAATGGAAGATATTTCTTCTCTGGTAAGATTACTAAGCTTTTTCTGTGGATGAATAGAAGAATGATACAATATTTCATCTGAATAAATATTCCCAATTCCCGAAATAACCTCTTGCTTCATTAACAGCCCTTTGATGATTCCTTTTTTTGATTGGACAAGGGTAATGAATTCATTTTTATCCAAAGATAAAGCATCAGGGCCCAAATCCATTTTTTGGATAAATGATTCACGATTTTGGCTAAAAAAGACCTTCCCTAATTTTCTCACATTAATGAAGGCAAACTTATATCCATTTGAGAAAAAAATAATCAGAGCAGCATGGTTTGGGTCAGTTTGCTCTTTATAGTATTGCACATTACCGGTCATTCCGAAATGCAAAATCAGGAAATTAGCATTATTTGTGCTCAAAAAACAGTACTTGCCATGACGAGAGACGCTCACAAAATGATTGTCCTCTAATCCATGTAATTCTTTGGGAAAACATTCTAATACTCTCTTATCATTAATGGTAATCTTTTCAATTTTTTTCTGCAAGATAGTACTTGTTAAATAATTTTTATAAACTTCTACATCGGGAAGTTCAGGCACATAACACTCCTTTTTGAGTAGAATGAAATCATAATATTTTAATTTTTACTTTACATTCAGTATAGCAGAAAAATATAAATATTTTAAATTCACAGGAAAGTCAGGATAAAATTTAACGTTTATACCTAAAAACTTAGCCTAATACTATCAATAAATTAATAATGAATATTTTATCTAATTTATATTATTATGTTATAATAACAAAGAAAATATCTTTTTTGAGAGTAGAGCGAAAGCCAAATCGAAAGGCAAGCCAGTGAAATTAAAATTGTTGGAAAAAAAACAAGAAACAGAAGATACCTTTAGTTTTATTTTCCTACCCGAAGAACCCCTCTCTTGGAAAGCTGGACAATTTATCTTTTATACAATACCACATGAGGATAAGGATGATAGAGGTGATACACGGCATTTTACCATTACAACGCCTCCATATGAAAATAAGATTATGCTTACTACCCGATATTCATTCCAAAAAAGCAGTTCTTTCAAAAAAGCTCTCTTTGCGAAAGAGCCAGGAGATATTGTGGAGGTTAGAGATATTCGGGGAAATTTTACCATTGAAGATGTAGATAATAAATTTGTTTTCATTGCTGGTGGCATAGGGATTACACCGTTTTACTCGATACTTTTGGAATTGGAAAACCAGAAAAAGATCAAGGACATCATCTTGATTTACAGCAATAGAAAGAAAGAAAATATTGTCTTTAGAGATGAACTGGAAAGAATGAATAAAAGGCATCCCGGCCTCAGGATTGTCTATATCTTTTCTCCCCAGCATTGTGATAAAGAATTGATTCAAGAGTCAGTTTCAGATATCCAAAAACGAATATTTTATTTGTCCGGGCCTTTCAGAATGGTGAAATCAGTAGAAGAAGCCTTGAAGGAACTAAAGGTAGATAAAAACAAGATCAAGAAGGATTATATCCCAGGCTATCAGGAAGCAAGCTAAAATATCCTATCAAAGATCCATATGAATAAATAAATACCCCCTTTTTCTTATTTCTTATAAAATTTTAAAAGTACTGTTTCTAATATTGAGTGGATTTGTGTTCCCTTTCTCTTATAGGCAAATTTTAAATTCACCCTCACAGGAAATTGTTCTTTTTCTTTCTTTGCCAATTTGGTACAATAAAAAATGGAAAAAGAAGATTTTTGAAGATAATAAAAGGATAAAACTATATTCCAATCGTTAATTAAAAAGAGTTTTAGAGGCCTCTTAAAGCCAACCGATTGGGGCGTAGTATTTTACTGAAAAGCATATCAAGCAAAATGGCATTTGGTTATCTTATTAAGGTATACTTTTGGTTTTTTCCTGTAATTTGGTAAAATGCATATTGGAGTTAATTTTTAATGCTGTCTGAAAGAAAAAAATTAGAACAATGTGCCCGAGAAGCTTTAAAAAAGGCGGGAGTAAAAAAGGGAGAAATTGTATTAGATTGTTGCTGCGGAATGGGTTATTATAGCATACCTGCTTCCAGTTTGGTTGGAGAGGAAGGGCTAGTCTATGCGATAGATTCCGATCGCGGTAGATTGCATGAATTGGAAAAATTTGTTAAATTAGGATTAGCAAAAAATATAAAAATAATGCAGGAAGATGTAGAAAAAAAAATTTCCTTGCCAGATAACTCAGTTGATGTTGTACTACTTTACGATATTTTTTGGTATTTTCGGCCAAGTGAAGAAAATTTATCTAGATTATTGCTGGAAATTCAGAGAATTGTAAAACCTTACGGTTTGATATCAGTATTTCCAACACATATTGATTCCAATCAGTTACAGTTTTTTAAAAATAAAATGAACCGGTTGGGGTTTACCTTAGTCAGTAAATTACAATGTGACCTTGTGCATGAAAAAAATATAGAAAGTGGCAAATTATTAAATTACCGGAAATGAAGGAATAGCAAATGGTACAAAATGTTGCAAAACAAAAAGAAATTCAGGTAATTGATTTAGGTATCATAGATTACGAAGAGGCCTTGCAAACGCAGGAAAAGCTATTAAAGTTAAGACAGGAAAATCTTATTGATGATACCCTGTTAATTCTTGAACATGAACCAGTTATCACCATAGGGAAAAGAGGTAATCAGGGTAATATTTTAGTCCCCAGAGAATTTTTAGCAGGGAAGGGTGTCAAAATATGTCCCATCGGAAGAGGCGGTGACGTGACTTACCATGGTCCCGGACAGATAGTCGGTTATCCTATTATGCGGTTTCAGAACCATGTTTCCGGTGTTCGGGAACTGGTACGTAGTATAGAGGAAATTTTTATCCGATTATTAGATGATTATTTTAATATCAAAGCAGGACGCGATCTAGAACATCCAGGTGTTTGGGTTGGCAATAACAAAATAGCTGCCATTGGTTTATTGATTCGTTCCCGTGTTACCATGCATGGATTTGCCTTTAATGTAAATACAGATTTAACTGCCTTCCAGTGGATCTTATCCTGTGGTATTACAAATAAAGGTGTAACATCAATCAAGAAATTGACCGGAAAAGAAATGGATATTAATCTGGTAAAAAAATATGTTATCCATTATTTTGGTCAGATTTTCCATTTGCATTATAAATGGAAAGAGAAAAAAGAATTTAACAAAATGCTGGAGTCGTTATCGTGAAGAATAAAAAACCGGAATGGTTAAGAATAAGATATCGAAAAAACGATAAATCAGATCAGGTTATATCTCTGCTAAATCGTTTGTCCCTGCATACTGTTTGTCAGGAAGCCATGTGCCCCAACCTTTTTGAGTGTTTTGGCAAAAAAACTGCTACTTTTATGATTTTGGGAAAAACCTGTACGCGGGATTGTACTTTTTGTAATGTTCATAAGGGAGATCCCGACCCGGTTGATCTTGCTGAACCCGATCACCTGGTTCAGGCAGTTAAAGAGTTAGGTTTAAATTATGTGGTGATAACCTCCGTAACCCGTGATGATTTACCGGATGGCGGTGCATCTCAGTTTATTCAGGCAATCGAAAAATTACATCAATTATCTGATGAACTATTAGTGGAAGTCTTGATTCCTGATTTTGCCGGTAACCAGTCTGCCCTTAAAGCTGTCATAAAAGCAGGGCCTGATGTATTGAACCATAATGTGGAAACGGTTCCCCGATTGTATCCTGAAGTACGTTCTATGGCTGATTATAAACGCTCACTTGCTGTTTTAAAGAAGGCTAAAGAATTTAATCCGGAAATGTTGACTAAGTCCGGAATCATGCTGGGTTTAGGTGAAAAAGAAGAAGAAGTTTTACAGGTTTTCTGTGATTTGAGAGAAGCTGATTGCTCCATGCTAACTATTGGTCAATACCTGTCTCCTTCCCGTAGCCATCATCCTATTGTAGAATATATTCACCCGGATCAATTTTCTTTTTATGAAAAATTAGCTTACCAGATGGGTTTTAAAGCAGTGGCATCTGCACCACTGGTTAGGAGTTCCCATAAAGCAAGGGAATTATATATAAACTCCCGTTAAAAATAGAGAACCCCTCTTTTATTTAACCATGAAAAACCATCTTCTTAGAAAGTGGTGATGGTTAAATAAAGGTTTTACTATAAAAATATCAAGATAAGAAAGCCACCCGCTTTGCGGGTGCCATATTTACTTTAATAACACTTAATTCCTAGTTATGTTATAATTTTTTTATAAAACCTTTTTAAAGTTTAGGGCAAATTTACAAGGGAGATATTTCAAAATTGTTTACTGAATATTCCGGGGAAGAAAAAAGTGGCATCGTGGTTATTGGTGGTGCTAATATAGATATTAAGGGTAAGTCAAAGAATGTAATCCAGTGGGAAACTTCCAATCCCGGCACAATTCGTGTTGATCATGGGGGAGTAGGGAGAAATATTGCCCATTATCTGGCATTACTCAATATTCCGATAACTTTTTTGGGAGCTGTGGGTGATGATGAAGAAGGTAGGGAAATATTAGAAAAACTGAGATATTCAGGAGTACAGACAAGCGAAGTCATTCAATCCAAAAAGGACTCAACAGGAAAATACCTTGCTATTCTGGATGAAAAAGGAGATATGCAGGTTGCAGTGAGTGATACAGGAATCATGAAAAGAGTAACTCCACGTTACCTTATTGCCAAAGCAGGAATCATTAGAAAAAATATTTTCATAATAATTGATACTAATTTAACAAACCAGGCTATACACTATATTGCCTTTTTATCTAAAAAGGAAAAAATTCCCTTAATTGTAGATCCTGTTTCTGCGGTAAAAAGTAGAAAATTATTAGGTATTTTACCTCGAATCAATTATTTAACTCCTAACATAAGTGAACTTTCAGCACTTACCGGTATTGTAATACAAACTACTACAGATCGGCAAAGAGCTGTTCAGCAATTATTGAAAAAAGGGGTTAAGAATATTATTTTAACCGATAGTGCTCAGGGGGTTCTAGTGTTTTCAGAACAATTCCCGGAAGGAAAAACAATCAATGCCAGACGGAGAAAAATAATTGATAGCACAGGTGCTGGAGATGCGCTAGTAGCCGGGATGGCATATGGCCTTTATCACAGTTATACACTTTTAAAAGCAGTTCAAATTGGATTAATCTTATCAAGTCTCACTGTCCAATCATCTGAATCGGTATATTCCCAGATAAAGGAAGATTTAATAAAAAATAAGATGACCAGGATGTTTAAAGTTTTATGAATTTAAGTGAATATTACGCAATATCAAAAGAAATTATAGAAGCTATCAACAAAGGGGATGCCGGCAAACCGGTAGTAGCGCTGGAATCAAACTTGATTACCCATGGTATACCTTTCCCTGATAATATTACTACAGCATTAAATATGGAGAAAAACATACGAGAAGAAGGTGCTATTCCGGCAACGATTGCCATAATAAGAGGAAAGATAAAAGTTGGGTTAAGCCATGATGAAATTGAAAAACTGGCTCATTCAAAAAATACAGTTAAAGCCAGCAGAGGAGATCTTTCTGCTATTATAGCCAAAAGAATAGATGCGGGAACTACGGTATCCTTAACCATGTGGATAGCACATCACTGTGGAATATTATTTTTTGCCACCGGAGGAATCGGAGGAGTTCATCATGATAATAACCAATCCACTATGGATATTTCTGCCGATTTAACAGAACTATCCAAAACTCCCATAACAGTAATTTGCTCTGGCGCCAAAGCTATTTTAGATTTACCTCGAACTCTAGAATACCTGGAAACTATAGGTGTTCCCGTCCTGGGATTTCAGACCAATGAATTTCCTGCTTTTTACAGCCAATCCAGTCACCTGAAGGTTGATTATCTACTAAATGATGCCCAGGAAGCTGCGGAAGTTATCAGGACACATTTACGATTAAAATTGGATACCGGGTTGCTCATAACTAACCCGGTACCAACTGAATTTGCACTGGGGAAAAAGAAAATGGATCATATTATTGCCAAAGCCCAGGAAATTGCCGACAAAGAGAATATTACAGGGAAACAACTCACACCCTTTTTACTCAATAAAGTTAAGGAATTAACTGATGGTAAAAGTTTAAAAGCCAATATTGAACTACTAAAACATAATGCCACTATAGCTGCTAGAATTGCTCTTGCCTATCAGGAACTAATTTCTTCCTCTGCCAAATTATAGTAACTGTTTTGGGTTCAGAAATTTTAAATTTCAGTATCCAAATATATTAATTCTGTTATCATTATTATACTTAATTATACTTAAATAGTTAAAAAGTATTGTTAATAATTTTTTCTTTAATATGCAAATGTGCTTTTTTGCGTTTGTAATTTACTAATTGTTGGGATAGGTTTAACAATTTTCCTATTTCTGAATCTTTGTACCCCCACCAGTAGTAGAGCAAAAGAATCTGTTTTTCCTGAGCATTAAGTTGATTGATTAACTGCTGAATATCTATACCTCTTATATAATTTTCGATTGCATTTTCTGACATAATTACCCCCCCCATTTTTATAGTATTTAGTCGTTAGTATTTGGTATTTAGTGAAAGATAAAAAAATAATCTATTAAAAATAATTAACTTATTAAACAAATTATGCATC
>CAYWJZ010000056.1:5523-6693 GCA_964458635.1 uncultured Atribacterota bacterium | reverse complement strand
ACCGCCTGGTTGCTGAAACCCTCGATGAATTAAATATCACTACAAATACAATCGGCATTGCTCCGGTGGGTTGTTCGGTATTTGCTTATCTCTTTTTCGATTGTGATGTAATTTGTGCGGCTCATGGCAGGGCACCGGCTACTGCTACCGGAATAAAGAGGGCACAGCCGGAGAATATTGTCTTCTCCTATCAGGGTGATGGTGATCTGGCTTCTATTGGGATAGCGGAAATCATCCATGCTGCCAACCGGGGAGAAAATATTACGGTAATATTTGTCAATAATGCTATTTATGGTATGACCGGTGGTCAAATGGCTCCGACAACACTGGAAAACCAGATAACTCAAACTTCACCCTACGGACGTAACCGTAAAACAATGGGTTTGCCCATTCGTATGTGTGAGCTGCTTTCTACATTAACCAGTCCCAGTTATATAGCCAGGGCAGCTTTAACCAAACCCGCTTATATCATCAAAGCAAAAAAAGCAATAAAAAAAGCTTTTCAATTTCAGATTGATAAAAGGGGTTTTTCGATGGTAGAAGTACTTTCTGCCTGTCCCACTAATTGGGGTTTGAAACCCAAAGAAGCCAATAAATGGGTTGAGGAAAACATGATTCCTTGTTATCCGTTGGGTGAATTTAAAGGTTTACAGGAGGTATCTTAAAAATGTTAGAAGAAATAGTTTTCGCTGGTTTTGGTGGGCAGGGAGTCCTTTTAATGGGAAAAATAATTGCCTACGCCGGGATGTTAGAAGGAAAACATGTTGCCTGGATGCCCTCTTATGGTCCGGAAATGCGTGGAGGGACAGCAAATTGTACTGTCATTGTTTCTACTGAGGAGGTTGCTTCTCCTGTAGCTCCTAACCCAATAACTTTGGTTGCAATGAATCAACCTTCTTTAGATAAGTTTGAACCCCAGGTAGAAAAGGGTGGTACAATTATTGTTAATAGTTCATTAGTTCTCCGAAATGTAAAAAGAGATGATCTTAAAGTCTTAAAAATCCCGGCCAATGACATTGCTAACGAGCTCGGTAATTTGAGAGTAGCTAATATGGTTACCCTGGGAGCTTATGTGTCGGAAAGTAAAATTGCCAAAATGGATACCGTATTACAGGCGTTAGAGAAGATTTTAACTACAAAATCAGAAAAAATAATAAAATTGAATAAAGA
>CAYWJZ010000056.1:0-5423 GCA_964458635.1 uncultured Atribacterota bacterium | reverse complement strand
AAAAAATATATAGTGGGAGAATAATTAACCTCAGAAAGGATAAAGTAACTCTACCGAATGGGAAAGAATCTACCCGAGAGATTGTAGAACATCCGGGAGCTGTTGTTATCCTGGCTCAAGACAAGCAAAATAAACTTATCATGGTTAAACAATTCCGAAAAGCAGTTGAAGATCTTTTATTGGAATTACCTGCGGGGACTATGGAACCCGGGGAAGAGATGATATCTTGCGCTCAAAGAGAACTGGAAGAAGAAACTGGTTACAAAGCCCAAAAATGGGAAAAGGTATTTGATTTCTATTCATCCCCCGGTTTTTGTAATGAAAAATTAATACTTTATTTTGCCCGGGACCTTACCAGGACCAAATCAAATACCGATCATGATGAATTTATTGAGGTTGTACAAATTAATAAAGAAAATATTCAGTTATTACTACAAAAAAATCAGATTAGAGATGCCAAAACATTGATTGGAATATTATGGTGGCTAAATAGATGAATAAAAAAAAGCCGAAAAACCAATATTTTATAGATCTTCATGTGCATATTGGGAGAGATCAACATGATTTGCCGGTAAAAATTACCGCCTCCAGAAAGTTAACTTTTGCCAATATTGCCAGAGAATGTCAGATCCGAAAAGGTATTGATATAGTTGGAATTGTTGATTGTGCCTCTCCTCGTGTTATTGACGATATTAGCAAATTGATTGAAAGCGGAGAAATGAGGGAACTGCCGGACGGGGGGTTACGCTATAGAGAAAGTGTTACGGTTATCTTGGGTTCAGAAATTGAAACCAAAGAAAAAAAGGGCGGATTATCTCACCAGGTAGGGTTTTTCCCGTATTTTGCAGATATCCGTGAATTCAGTCGAAAAATGAACAAATTAGTTACCAATCTCAATCTAAGTTCTCAAAATAGTAGAATCACCGCCCAGGATTTTTTTAACACTGTGAATGGTTTAGGGGGGATTGTTATTCCGGCACATGCTTTCACACCTCATAAGAGTATCTTTGGTAGTTGTGTAGCTCACTTAAAAGAAATATTTACACCATCTACTATAAATAAAATACCGGCTATTGAGTTAGGCTTAAGTGCTGATACTTTTTTAGCTGATCGCTTGGAAGAGTTATCAGAATTTACTTTTTTAACAAATTCTGATGCACATTCTCTACCTAAAATAGGACGGGAATATAATGTTATTCAAATGGAACAACCAACCTTTAAGGAATTATTGCTGGCTCTAAAAAGGGAATCTAACCGTAAGATAATAGCCAATTACGGGCTTGATCCCAAACTGGGTAAATATCACCGTACATTTTGTGAGATATGTAACCATACAGCCGATAATTTACCCCCTGTATTTCAATGTGAAAAGTGTGGTAGCAACAAAGTTACTAAGGGAGTACTGGATAGGATAATAGAAATATCTGACGGAAGAGAAACAACCTCTCCTGCACATCGTCCTCCTTATTTCCATCAGGTTGCCCTGGATTTTGTTCCCGGTGTTGGCAGAAGAACATTAGATAAATTGTTTAGCTATTTTGGGACAGAAATGAATATTTTACACAAAGCTTCCTATCAGGAAATAAGCCGGGTGGTAGGTTTTAAGATTGCCGAAGATATCATTGCTGCTCGAAATGGTAAATTAGCATTGGTTGCCGGTGGCGGCGGTAAATATGGTAAAGTGGGTATCCACTCAGTTATTGATAAAACTTTTACTTTAGATAAGCTATTTTGATTTTTAAAAAAAATATTGTAATATAAAGCTTCAGAAAAAATCATTCATGTTAGAATATTTATTTTAATATGAATGATTTTTTTAAAAATAGTCTCAAGAAAGAGGATATCGGGCTTTCTTTGTAGAAGATAATAAATAAAGAAGTTTAAATATTTAGGAAATTTTTAACATAATCAGGAGTGTATTGGCTGTGAAATATTCCGAAGAAATTCTGGATGAAATAAGAAACCGGCTGGATATAGTCGAAGTTATTTCAGAATATGTATCCCTGAAACCCAGTGGTAAGGGGTTCAAGGGGTTATGCCCTTTTCATCAGGAAAAGACACCTTCTTTTATGGTAGATAGGGAAAAACAGATATTTCATTGTTTTGGTTGTGGTGAAGGTGGAAATATTTTCAGTTTTATTATGAAGATTGAAAAAAATCCTTTTCCGGAAGCGGTAAAAGTTTTAGCTGACAAAGCAGGGATTGAACTACCTACCTCTGGTAAGCAGGATAATCATGTTTACCGTGAAAAAGAGGTGATTTACCGATTAAATGAAATTGCAGCTAATTATTATCAGAAAAACCTGTTTCAAAATCAAGGAACAAGGGCACTGAATTATCTGTTAAAACGTCATTTTAAAGAAAGCATAATTCAGAAATTCAATATTGGGTATGCATTACCGGGATATGAAAACCTTTTTCGTCTTTTGCTACAACAAAAATTTCAGTTATCAGATTTAATTAAAGCAGGGCTGGTGGTTAAAAGCAGAAAAAATGGCAAATTGATGGATTATTTTCGCAATAGAATTACTTTTCCCATTACTAATCTCCAGGGAAAAGTTATTGCTTTTGGAGGAAGAGTAATAGATGACCAATTGCCCAAATATATTAATTCACCTGAAACACCGGTTTACAGTAAGGGGAAAAATCTCTACGGACTGTACCAGGCAAGAAGCGCTATTCGTCAGAATGAGCAGGTGATTATTGTTGAAGGTTACACCGATGTATTAATTGCCCATCAGTACGGATTTGATAATGTAATTGCCTCCCTGGGTACCGCACTCACAAATCAGCAGGCTAATCTTGTCAAGAGGTATACTGATGAGGTGATAATTGCCTTTGATTCTGATACAGCCGGGAAAAGTGCTACCTTGAGAGGGCTAAGTATATTGAAAAATGCAGGACTAAAAATCAAAATTATTTCTCTCCCAGCGGAGAATGACCCGGCTGATGTTATCTTAAAAAAAGGGAGAGACTATTTTGCCGATTTAGTCAAAAATGCTTTACCGTTTCTTGATTATAAATTGGAAGTATTGATGCAGCAACATAATCGATTAACCCCTGAAGGAAAAATAGCAATTATTCGAGGTATTTTTCCGGACCTGGTGCATATCAATAGTCAATTGGAATTACAGATGGAGGCAAAAAAAATTGCTGAAAAATTGGCTGTCGAAGAAGAAACTATTCTTAAAGATTTAAATCGTTTCCGAAAAGGTAGTCGAACCTTATCCAATATTTCAGCCAATACTAAAACTGAATTAACTCATATCAATGCGGAAAAGATATTAATCGGCAGTATGTTGCAAAAAGGGATTTGTATTGAAAAAATATTTTCCGAACTAAAGGTAAACGATTTTTCTATTCCAGAACATCGAGACATTATCTCAGTAATGCATAATTTGTTTAGAAAAGGGGAGAAAATTCATCTTCAAAAAGTAATAAATGAACTTGGTGATCAGAACAAAATTAATCTTCTCTCACAAATTATGCTGAAGGATGTTGTCTCATCAGATGAAGAAACTATAAATCGTTCCATTAACGCCATTAAAAAATATCGTCTTCAATTGGAGTTGAAGAAGATCAAAAGTAGAATCAAGCAAGAGGAAGTAAGCAAAAAAGAAGTACCACCGGAACTTTTACAGGACTATCAGAATATTTTGCAAAAAATGCAAGCAATTGTATAATAATTAATCGGAATTTTAATTATCAATTAAATTTGATATAAAGAGAGGCTGTTTTATATGGCAAAGAAAAAAGAATTTAATGGATTAATTGAGAAAGGAAAACAAAAGAGCTATCTAACTTTTCAAGAAATAGAAAATTATCTCCAAGACGAGATACTGAATATTAATAAAATTGAAGATCTTTATGATGCTCTAAGTAGATCCGGCGTAGATGTCATTGATGAGGAAGAAAAAGAAGAAACAGTAGAAGAGGTAAAAGAAAAAAGAAAAAAAACAGGGACAGCCATCATCTCTAAAAAAGATCTACCTTCAGAGCTATCTATTGGTAGGGGTATCGAGTTAGATGACCCGGTAAAAATGTATTTGAAAGAAATTGGCCAAATTAGGTTATTAAATGCCGATGAAGAGATCGAATTAGCCAAACGCATGGAAGCAGGTGACCAGGAAGCCAAAAGAATTCTCGTTCAGTCAAACTTGAGATTAGTGGTGAGTATTGCCAAACGCTATGTAGGAAGAGGTATGCTCTTCTTGGACTTAATTCAGGAAGGGAATATGGGTTTAATCCGTGCAGTTGAAAAATTCGATTACCGGAGAGGTTACAAATTCAGTACTTATGCTACTTGGTGGATCAGACAGGCTATCACACGAGCAATTGCCGATCAAGCCCGAACAATTCGGGTTCCCGTTCATATGGTGGAAACTATTAATAAATTAGTGCGTGTTTCCAGACATCTTCTCCAGGAGCTGGGCAGAGAACCTACCATTGAAGAGATTGCCGAAAGAATGGAACTTCCATTAGAAAAAATAAAAGAAATTATCAAGACGGCTCAGGAACCTGTTTCTCTGGAAAGTCCAATCGGAAAAGAAGATGACAGTCACCTGGGAGATTTTATCGAAGATGAAGACTCACCCGCACCTCCCAAGATTGCTTCTCATACTTTATTAAAAGAGCAATTAGATGGAGTCTTAAAAACATTAACTCTGCGGGAAAAACGTGTTCTGGAATTAAGATTCGGAATTACTGACGGTCATCCACATACCCTGGAAGAGGTTGGACGGGAGTTTGGAGTAACCCGGGAAAGAATAAGACAAATTGAGGCTAAGGCACTACGAAAATTAAGACACCCAAGCCGCAGTAAAAAATTAAGAGACTACCTGGATTAATTTGTTCTACCGACATAAATGAACTTGCTGATAAATGAGCAATATGTTAAAAATACTAAAAAATTAAACAATCCTGGTTGACCTTTTTAGTATTTTAGATTATAATGAATTTTGCGTTATTCCTCGGTAGCTCAATGGTGGAGCATCCGGCTGTTAACCGGAGGGTTGTAGGTTCGAATCCTACCCGAGGAGCCTGCGAATCCCAGCCCTTCAGCATATTGCTGAGGGGCTTTTTCTTTCTTTCCGGTAATATTTTCTTTCCCTTTTTCACTTTTTAGCCTATAATAAAAAAAATAAGGTAACATTTTTCCTGCTTGCTCGTATAATTATATAAGAATTAATCTACTTATTCTCCAGAACTGGTCTCTTATCTCGTATGAGGCCGACATGCGGAAATATGAGCTGCAAAATAAACATCTTGTAATTTACAGTAAAAGAGCATAAGACTCCATAGGTAAATTAAGAAATGAATTTATTTCTTCTTAAGAATAAATGCATTAATAAATAATTTTAATAAATAAAAGGAGTATTAAATGAAAAAACTATTCTTACTCTTCCTGATCACCTGCCTGTCTC
>CAYWJZ010000055.1:5696-6766 GCA_964458635.1 uncultured Atribacterota bacterium | reverse complement strand
AATCTTTTAATTCCTTCCTCAATATCCCCTTCATTAGGATAGCAGAAAGAAAGCCGCAAGGTATTTTTACCTTTACCGTTGGCATAGAAAGATGATCCGCTGACATAGGCTACTTTTTCATTAATCGCCTCTGTAAGCATTTCATCTGTATCGATATATTCAGGAAGGGATACAAATACAAAAAAACCTCCTTCAGGTTTAGTCCAGAAAGCTTCCTTAGGGAAATATTTATTTAAAGATCGCAACATAATATCCCGCTTATTCCTGTAAATTGATACATTTGATTGAATATTTGCATCAATATTACCCTGCCAGCAATATTCAGAAGCTATTAATTGATTCAATATAGGTGTACATAAATCGGTAGCTTGTTTCAAAATAGTAATCTTTTCGATAATCTCTTTATTACCTGATATCCAGGCCAATCTCAAGCCGGGACACAGTATCTTAGAAAAAGTACCTAAATTTAGAACTCTTCCTTCAAAATCAAGAGAAAAGATTGAAGGAAGTGGTTCACCTTCAAAACGAAGTTTATCATAAGGATTGTCTTCTAAAATAAAGAGGTTGTATTTTTGGGCAATCCTGAGAAGTTCTTTCCTGCGGTCCAAAGACATGGTAACTCCAGCAGGATTTTGAAAATTAGATATTGTATAAATAAATTTTGTTTTTTTATTACTATTTTTAAGGTTTTCCAGAGTTTCTTCCAAAAGATTAGTTTTTATGCCCTCTTCATCCATGGGAATCCCAACCATTTCTGCCCCATAACTTCTAAAAACATTCAAGGCTGCCAGATAACTAGGTAATTCTACTATAACAATATCTCCAGGATCCAATAATGCTTTGCTCACTAAATCCAACCCCTGCTGAGAACCGGAAGTTATAACGATATTATCCACTTGATATTTTTTGCTTTCCAAATTTAACCACTGAAACAAAAACTCTCTTAACTTCAGCAGACCTTCCGTGCTGCTGTATTGCAATGCACGGGCACTATCCCTGGTTAAAATTTGTGTACATATTTCTTTTAATTCTTCTACAGGAAATGTTGCCGGATCCGGCATTCCACCGGC
>CAYWJZ010000055.1:3825-5596 GCA_964458635.1 uncultured Atribacterota bacterium | reverse complement strand
AAGCTCTTCCCTCTTTCTGGCACCTTCCCCATAATCTGATTTTGTAACAACCAGGCTATCTACCAGTTCAATATTGGCAAAATATTTAGCCCAGATTTTTATAGATGGCATTACCTGCTCTGGGCTTTTTGATATATTCGCTATCCAGAAAAATAAACCCTTTTTTCTTTTCTTTAATCTTGATTTAAAAGCCAGTTTACCATCGGAAAGTGTGCTCATATTTGCCAGACAATTTGAACGATCAATAATCAGTTTTAATTGTGCACTCATGGTGCCAAAGTATGCGGGAGTTCCGATAATTAATCCATCGGCATTTTCCAGAACATCATATATTTTATCCATTCCATCTCGAAAAAAACAGTAATCAGGTGCCGGAAATTTTTTACAGGCCTGACAGGGCATAATTTCCAGATCATTAAGATAAATTTTCTCAATTTCTGCTCCAACAGAATGTGCCCCTTCCAGTGCTTTAGTTACCAGGGTATCTGTGTTCATTCCTTTTCTGGGACTACCAATAATTCCTACAATCTTTAAAACCATACCTTGTACACTCCTTATAATGATGTAGTTTTTCCTTTTTGAAGTAAAACCACGTTTTCAATATGACTTGTCTGAGGGAACATATCAATTGGCTGAATATTAACAACTTGATAACCACCAATAACAAATTGTTTCAGGTCTCTGGCTAAAGTTCCAGTATTACAGGAAACATAAACAACTGTTTTTGGAGAAAATAAAGTTATAGCACTGATCACCTCCCGCTTAAGACCTGTCCGCGGAGGGTCTACCAGTGCTCGATCAAACACTATATTATTTTCAGGAATAATTTTTTCACATCTACCGGCAATAAATCTACAGTTAGCTATGTTATTTAATTCTGCATTTATTTTAGCATGCTTGATTGCCATTATGTCTAAGTCTATTCCTGTTACAGAGAAAATACTGGATGCAATATTTAATGAAAACATCCCTGATCCACAATATGCATCAAGCACTTTTTCGTTCCCTGAAAAATTAAAATATTTGATAACAGTATCAAGCAAACATTCAGTTTGTAGAGAATTCACCTGAAAAAAATCATCAACACCCAAGTAAAACAAACATTTCCCTGCCTTCTCTTTTATCATTTCTTTTCCGCACAATAACCTGGTTTTACCTTTTTGTTTCTCATAAACTGCCTGAACTTCTGTAGAAAGCTTTCTCAGTACCTCTTTATCAGGTGAACAATGAATAAATTCAACCATAATGGCCTTATTCAAATTTGATTGTCGCACCATGATTGAACTATTTTCTGCTAATCGAACACCATCAAGGGTTTCTTTTATTAGAAGGCTTACGGTATTTAAGCCTGGCATAAGAAGTGGGCAATTGCTTATCTCAACAAGCTTCCTGCTTCGATAGTGATAGAAGCCCATTTTCTTGCCCTTTTTAGTCTCACTAATATGCCATATAACTTTATTTCGGTAATGCCAGGGCTTTTTCATGCCCATAACAGGCATTATTGATAGTTTTACGCCGCCAATACGTTTAGCCATTTCACTGACTATTTTCTGTTTTAATAATAATTGTTGCTCATAGTTAATATTTTGATATGAACAGCCTCCGCAATATTGATAATGGGGACACTCTGCAGCTATGCGATCAGATGATTCTTCAATAACTTCTTTTATAATTCCTCGTGAATACTTCTTCTTTTGCTCTACAATATCTGCTTCAACAATTTCTCCGGGAATCGCATAGGGTATAAAAACAACTTTTCCTGCATTTCTAG
>CAYWJZ010000055.1:0-3725 GCA_964458635.1 uncultured Atribacterota bacterium | reverse complement strand
TTCACCCAAATGATAAGCATTATGATCCGCTATCAGCAATATTTCTCGGAAGATATTGAAATCAGTAGCATGAGGAATGGGCATATAAAGATCAGTGTTAGGATCATTAACAAGTTTCTCAGCTGATAAAAGGTCTCTGCGAAACTGATTTAAACTCTTTTCCCATTTTTTCTCATCAGCATATTCACCTTTAATTGGCCAATAACCATCCGGCCATGAAGGGGATTTATGTTGCGGGTTGCAGGTAAATTCCAGGATGTCCCATTGACATATTCGCATATGTTCTACTAATTCCCAGGGAGAATAAGGAATATTGGATATCCTGTAATTAATAGAGTCCGATGCCAGTTGACTGACAGCCTGGTCAAAATTTAAATGAGCATTTCCTCCTCGTAAAAGAGCGACTAATTGCTGACGAATAACTTCATCATTAAACATTATACTCACTGCCTTCTAAAAATTATATAATTTATAACCAGAGTATACCAACAAACTTTAAATGCCTCTTCCTGATTGGCATGCAGATAAACTTTACTTATTTTTTTATACATACTATCTGCAAATATATCTGATTTTTTTAATATACCCTCACCTGAACATCCCTTGAGAAGGCAAAATATCCCCGTATCTTATCGGCGGCAGGTTTGGGATCCGGATAAGTCCAAGTTCCATCTTGTAATTTTTTACCTCCTACTACAATATGATAATATTTTGCTTCTCCTTTCCAGGGACAGGTATATTTGGTATCACTTGGTTCCAGGTATTCTTTTTTGACCGATTCAGGCGGGAAATAAATATTTCCTTCTACCTTTTCAAAATCCTCACTCTCAGCAATAACAATATTGTTCCATGTTGCTTTAGGCATTCATAACCTCCATAAATGATAATTCTATAGAATATAATACTATTCTAACATGTCATATTTTATCATTTGGCTTATCCCTATTCAAAAAAACAAAAAAGAAAAAAGAGGAATAAATTACTAATATAAAATACCTATCCAACCGGCTTTGATTTTAAAAATACCTTCAAATTAAGTCAGCAAATATTTGTTGACTTCTAAATTTATGGACATGAAAAAATCAAACTCTGGCTTTTTTTGGTAAACAAAAACCTTATGTATTTGCGGTATAGATTCAGAATATTATAGATCTACAACTCAACTTCTGCTATCAATATTTCTTCTTTATCATCAGAAACGCTGATTTTCAGGAAACCTCCTTGGGGTTGAAGGTCCATAAAGTTCTTCCCGGAACTTTTTTCTTCATTGGAAATTATACTGGATTGACCAAAGAAGCTAAGATTTAAAAGCTGCCCATTCATCATAGGGTTTACTGCATATTTGAAATATTTTAATTTATAGGTGTATTTATGACTACTTTCTAACCATTCTTCCTGCTGTTGCCTATCCCAAAGTTTTGCATTTGCAGATGGCTGAATAAGAATATCAGCCTGCTGTTCTCTTAGCCTGTTTACTACATCCTCTTTAAAGGCATCCAAACAGACGGCTATACCCAGACTGCCAATTTCTGTATGAAATACCTCAATATCTTCTATATTGCCCGGTGTTAAATGTAGCCCTTCTTCTTTTTCTAATTCTAATAGATACACTTTATCCTGGTATCCAATTACTTTACCATCAGGACCAAAAAGATAAGAAGTATTATATATTTCAGGACCCAGGGGTTTTTCCTGATAAAATACTTGCCCATCATCTATTTGATAATGAGGCAAAAGCGTTGATCCAGCCACTAGATACACCTGGTGCACCCTTGCCATAGTACTAAATGTATTAAAATAAGTCTTTGCAATTACATTGTTATGGTAATAATACAAAGCTGGTACCCATGATATTTTATATTTTAGCCTATACCAGCATGCCGGTAAAAAATATTTCATAGTCATCTTTTTGATTGCTTCTTCAATCGTTGTTACATCATTTAGTGTTTCCTTTTTGTCCTGAGCAAGTAACATTAACCCTACATCCTCAGGGAAAACAACAAGGGCAGGAAATTCCGGATTCCTTTTTTTATCTACCTTTTTCATTAAATTTTTAATTTTTTCTTCAAAACTTTGTTGTGAATAAAAATCATTAATATCAAGTTTCATCTGTACTGCAATTAGTTGTATTGTTCCCGCGAAAGCATCACAGGAAAAAGAAAGCAATAAAATAATGATTAGGGCAATGGAAAAAGAAAAGTTCTTAAATCTATGCATTTAGTTATCCTATGTTTTATGGAAATTTCTGCTTGGTAAAAAATCCATATTAAATGATAATGAAATACTTTGATATTTCTTATTTATTGCATCAATTTTACTTATATCACATAAGTTATATGCCAGAGAAAACAACAAACTCACATATAATTAAATTGTAGCTTACTCAATTATGGGCATTAGCAAGGTAAGCATTAGTAAATTGTTTGTATCTTTTATAATCACTTTCCCTACATTCTAAAGTTAGTAAAGTTCCCTCATCCTGATAGCTGACTGACTTTATATTTGCATTGTCATTTAAATAAGATAATAAACTACTCTGCTCATAGGGAATAAACATCTTACAGACAATATATTGTTTGAATATTTTTTGATTAATGAGTTTTATCAATCTATCCAGCCCCTCTTTCTTTCTCGCAGATATATATGTTTTATCATTACCAACCTGAGCAATATTATGAATGGTTAAATCTGCCTTATTAAAAACATAGATGGTTGGTATACTTTCAGCTCCTATTTCTTGCAAAGTCTTATCAGTCACTTCAATCTGCTGTTCATAGTCAGGGCTAGAGATATCCACAACATGTAGCAACAAATCTGCTGAGCTGACTTCCTCCAAAGTTGAACGAAATGCTTTTACCAGACTATGAGGTAAGTCGCTGACAAACCCAACTGTATCCAATAAAAGAAAGGTTTTTTTATCAGGTAATATGATTTTTCTTACTGAAGTGTCAAGTGAAGCAAACAATACATCTTTTTCCAACACTTTTTTTGATTCAGGTTTTCTGGAAGTTTCTACCATTGCATTCATCAGGGTTGATTTTCCGGCATTTGTATAACCCACCAAAGCAACTGTTGGCAATTCAGTCTTTTTTCTTTTTTTACGCTGTGTTTTTCGTTCATTACTTATAGACTCTAACTCTTTATTTAATTCATATATCTTCCTCTCAATTTTTCTTCGATCAAGCTCTAATGCTTTTTCGCCCGGTCCCCTGGTTGTAGTGCCCACTCCTCCGGTTTGTTGTGCCAGTGACACATTTAGACCGACAAGTCTTGGAAGCATATATTGCATTCTCGCCATCTCAACTTGAAGCTTTGCTTCCCTTGTTTTTGCTCTCCGGGCAAATATTTCCAGGATAAGAGATGTTCTATCCATTATCCTATATTCTAATGCCCTTGCCAGATTTCTCAGTTGAGATGGTGACAGTTCATTATTAAAAATCAGAACATTTACTTCTAGCTCATCAGCTAAAAACTTTATTTCTTCTACTTTTCCCGAACCTATATAAAATGCCTTATTAATAGACTTTAAATTTTGTTCAGCCTGACCTACAACTTCAAAATTACAAGCAATCGCTAAATTTTTTAGTTCAGTCATTGATACTTGAAAATTATATTGATTATGTATATTTACACCTATCAACAGGCTTTTTTCTTTTTTTAACATAAAATATCTTTCTTGTAAATTGTTAATTTTGAGTTATAAACTTATAGTTAGTATTATTACT
>CAYWJZ010000054.1:0-6771 GCA_964458635.1 uncultured Atribacterota bacterium | reverse complement strand
TGTATACTTGTTATTAATATCTGCTACTAATAATAACTAATATATGTTGTTATTAAATAAAGAATTATCTCAGGCAATATCTGACTTGATATAAAGGAAATAATAAATGTTTCATAGTGAAATTAGTGGAGTGGGCAGTTATGCCCCTAAAAAGATGGTTACCAATAAAGAAATGCAAAAGATCGTTGATACTACGGATCAATGGATTACTACCCGGACGGGGATTGCTGAAAGAAGAGTTTCTACCGGAGAAAACACTACACAGCTTGCTATTAAGGCAGCACAGTGTGCTATTAAACATGCTGAGATAGAACCTTCTGAAATTGATTTAATTATTCTTGCTACTATTACTCCCGATTTTTTTACTCCCTCTACAGCCAGTCTGGTCCAGGCAAGCCTTGGATTAAAGGAAGTAGCCAGTTTTGATATTTCTGCTGGATGTACCGGATTTATTTATGGTCTGCAGATTGCAAACCAGTTTATCAAATCAGGCCAGAGTAAATGTGTTCTGGTAATCGGGGCTGAAGTATTATCAAAAGTACTTGACTGGAATGACCGAAATACCTGTGTTTTATTTGGTGATGGAGCAGGTGCAGCGATATTAAAAAGGGGCAAAAAAGAGGGTATTGTTTCAACTTATACCGGTTCTCGTGGAGACCTGGATGGTTTATTAACGATTCCGGCTGTATCTCTGAGGAATCCCTTTTTTATTAACAAATCAATGGGAGATGATCATTCATATATGTTTATGAACGGAAAAGAAATTTTCAAGTTTGCCACTCATATTATGTCAAAAAGTATTCAAATAATTTTAGATGAGAACAAACTTACCATTCATGATGTGGACTACATAGTGCCGCATCAGGCCAATTATCGCATTATTGATTATGTGGCTAAAAAACTGGCAGTACACCCGGATAAATTTTACAAAAATATGGATCGTTTTGGTAATACCTCAGCAGCCAGTATTCCCCTAGCATTAGATGAAATGAACGCAAAAAATATGATTAAAAAAGGTGATCGAATCATTATGGTGGGTTTTGGTGGTGGATTAACCTGGGGCTCAATTCTTTTAAATTGGACCCTTTAAGGAGATTATAGTATGATACATACAGCTATCAATGAGCTTTTGAATATTAAATATCCACTTATTCAGGGCGGTATGGCCTGGATTGCAGATGCTGAACTGGCTTCTGCTGTGTCAAATGCCGGCGGATTAGGTGTTGTTGCTGCCGGATATGCCCCGGAAGAATGGGTAAGAGAGGAAATCAGAAAAACCAAGTCTTTAACTAAAAAACCTTTTGCACTCAATATCATGCTACTTAACCCAAAAGCAGAGGATATCGGTAAAGTGGCAATAGAAGAAGGGATTGAAGTAATTATAACAGGAGCAGGTAGTCCTGGTAAATATATTTCTTCCTGGAAGAAAAAAGGGATAAAGGTATTGCCGGTTGTCCCATCTGTAGCAATTGCCCGAAGAATGGAGAAAATGGGTGTAGATGCAGTAATTGCCGAAGGCGGTGAAGCCGGAGGTCATATCGGTGAATTAACGACTATGACACTTATTCCACAGGTAGTTGATGCAGTTCATCTTCCGGTTATTGCCGCCGGAGGGATAGGAGACGGCCGTGGTTTGGCAGCTGCTCTCATGCTGGGAGCTTTGGGTGTGCAAATCGGTACTCGTTTTCTTACTGCCCATGAATGCAATGTAGCTCGCACCTATAAAGAAAAGATCTTACAGGCAAAGGATACCAGCACTATTGTGACCGGAAGAGCTACAGGCCATCCTGTGAGAGTAATTAAGAATCAGCTGGCACGAGAATTTCAACAGATGGAAAAACGAAATGCCACTTTAGAAGAATATGAAGAGTTAGGCAAGGGTTCTCTTTGTCGAGCTGCCCGAGAGGGAGACATGAAAATGGGGTCTATTATGGCAGGTCAAATTTCCGGTTTAATACAAAAAGAGCAAAGTTGTCTGGAAATCATTGAGGGGGTATTTAGCCAAGCCGAAAAATTAATTAATCAAAAGGCCAGAGAAATCAACGATAATAATTATAAAAAAATAGATACAAGAGGTAAATAATAATGGGAAAAACTGCTTTTTTATTTTCCGGACAGGGTTCTCAATATGTTGGAATGGGCAATGAGCTCTATAAAAACTTTTCTTCCTGTCGGGAAGTATATAAAATAGCAAATGAAGTTTTAAATATAGATATTGAAAAGCTTTGTTTTGAAGGGAATTTAGAGGATCTAAATAAAACAGAAAATACACAACCAGCAATTTTAACTACCAGCATTGCTGCTTTGGCAATTTTGCAGAAAGAGGGAATTAACCCCGATGTTACAGCCGGTTTAAGTTTAGGAGAATATTCTGCTTTAGTTTGTGCGGGAGTGCTTGATTTTTCTAACGCGGTTCAACTGGTCAGAAAAAGAGGTAGATTCATGCAGGAGGCAGTACCTTTTGGCAAAGGAAAGATGTTGGCTATTTTAGGCTTGAAAGACCATGTTGTAGAGTCGATATGCCAAAAAGCTAGTTCTGAAGGAATTGTTGAACCGGCAAATTATAATTATCCGGGGCAGGTTGTAATCGGTGGAGAGGTAAAAGCTGTAGATTTAGCCGGTGAGATTGCTAAAAAGGAAGGAGCAAAGAGAGTTATTCCTTTGCAGGTCAGCGCTCCATTTCATACTTCCATGCTTCGTCCGGCATCAGAACGATTAGCTCAAGAGCTTAATCATGTGGAAATAGGAGAAATCCAGATTCCTGTTATCAGCAATGTTCTTGCTGATTATATTGACAAAAAGGAAATAATTAAGGAATTATTGAAAAAACAAGTAATGCACCCCATTCTCTGGACAAAATCTATTATTAAAATGATTGAGGATGGAGTTGATACGTTTATCGAAATCGGTCCCGGAAAAGTGCTAAGTGGATTTTTGAAGAAAATTGATAAGAATCTTTTTATAAGTAATATAGAAGACATTCAGTCATTAAATAGTACCCTGAAATTATTGGAGTGTTATTCATGCCAGGTATATTAAATGGTCAAACAGCAGTGGTAACCGGTGGAGCCAGAGGAATAGGAAAAGCAATTGCTTTGTGTCTATCCGGATCGGGAGCTAATTTAATTATCAATTACCACCAAAATGAAGCAGCAGCTCGAGAATTATCCCAGGAAATAACTAATCTGGGTGGTAATTGTGTCCTGATCAAAGGGGATGTCAGTGACCCGGATGATGCTCAAAAAATAATTAAGTCTTCTCTGGAAAATTTCGACCGTCTGGATATTCTGGTTAACAACGCCGGTATTGCCAGAGATAATCTATTAATACGAATGAAAGAAGAAGAGTTTAACCGGGTTATTGCTATTAATTTAGCGGGCACTTTTTATTGCACAAAATATGCCGGTAAAATAATGATGAAAGCCAGGTATGGAAAAATTATAAATATATCTTCTGTTGTGGGAATAGCCGGAAATGCCGGTCAGGCTAACTATGCTGCTTCCAAGGCAGGCATTATCGGGTTTACTAAATCAGCTGCTAAGGAATTAGGGGCAAGGAATATTACGGTAAATGCTATTGCTCCCGGGTTTATTAAAACAGATATGACGGATAGCCTTTCAGATGAACAAAAGGAAAAAATCCTGTCTCGAATATCCCTGGGAAGATTCGGGTTACCTGAAGAGGTAGCCAATATGGTCTGTTTCTTAGTTTCAGATAAAGCAAATTATATCACCGGACAGGTCTTCAGGATTGACGGTGGGATGGAGATATAAGGGGGTTACAATAAGTGAAACACAGAGTCGTGATTACTGGAATGGGTGCTATGACACCACTCGGAAATAATATAGACAGTTTCTGGTCAAATATTAAAAAAGGCCATTGTGGAATTGATTTCATAAAGGCATTTGACACTTCTGACTTTAAGGTGAAAATTGCAGCAGAAGTTAAAGATATTGAAAAACAGGATATATTGGAGTTTAAGGAAGCTAAAAGAATGGACCGTTTTACCCAAATGGCCATGATAGCTTCAGATGAGGCGATTAAGGATTCCGGTTTGGAGCTTGAAGATAATCCCGGAAACGAATGGGGTGTTATTCTCGGAACAGGAATTGGCGGGTTTTCCACTGTAGAGAAAGAAAATGCCAAGATTATTAAAAAGGGACCAAAAAAGGTTTCTCCGTTTTTTATCCCAATGGCTATTTCTAATATTGCATCAGCAAATGTGGCAATTAAATATGGTTTAAAAGGTATTTGTGAAAGTGTAGTGACAGCCTGTGCATCAGGATCTTCGGCTATTCATTATGCATTTCGTCTTCTACAACAGGGAGTTACCTCGGTTGTGCTAAGTGGTGGCACGGAAGCAGCTATTACACCCCTGGCCTTAGCAGGGTTTAGCTCAATGGGTGCTCTCTGCTCTCATAATCAGCCCAAACGCGCTTCAATTCCTTTTGATGCGGAAAGAAGTGGTTTTGTTATGGGAGAAGGAGCAGGGATAGTTATTATGGAAACTCTGGAGCATGCTCAAAAAAGAGGAGCTAAGATCTATGCCGAAGTGGTTGGTTGTGGTATTACCTGTGATGCCTACCATATTACTGCACCTGATCCCGAGGGGACGGGAGGTGCCGGGGCTATGAGAAAAGCGATTATTGAGGCAAATATCACTCCAGAGAGTGTATCTTATATTAATGCCCATGGAACAAGTACACTTTATAATGATCTTTGTGAAACAAAGGCAATTAAAAGTGTACTTGGCGAAAAGGCATATTCCGTACCGATAAGTTCCACCAAATCAATGACTGCTCATATGTTAGGAGCAGCTGGTGCAGTAGAGGCAATTGTCTGCATTAAAGCCATGCAGGATAATTTTATCCCTCCTACTGTCGGTTTGGAACATCCAGATGCGGAATGTGATCTGGATTATGTGCCTAAACAGGGAAGAATGAAACATTTGGAATTCACCCTTTCTAATTCTTTTGGGTTTGGAGGCCATAATGTAAGCCTTTTATTAAAGGAATGGCCGTCAAAGAGGGAGTCAAGTTAAATTGTTAAACTGTAGTGATATTCAAAAAATTATTCCTCATCGGTATCCCTTTTTATTAGTTGACCGTATTGATGAAGTAGTACCTGGAGAAAAGGCGATTGGCTATAAAAATGTAACTGTAAATGAACCTTTTTTTCCAGGACATTTCCCCCGGGAAATGATTATGCCTGGAGTATTAATGGTTGAAGCCCTGGCACAGGTAGGGGCAGTAGCTCTTCTGATCCAGGAAGAGAATAAGGGAAAGTTGGTTTTTTTTGGAGGGATTAACAAAGCAAGGTTCAAGAGAAAGGTTGTTCCCGGAGATTGCCTGAAACTGGAAACCCAAATTACCAAAAAAAAGGGACCATTCGGATTAGGCAAGGCAACTGCTACTGTAAACAATCAAGTAGCCGTCGAGGCAGAACTTATTTTTGCTATTGAAAACAAATAAGAAAAATATTGCAAAGATGGAAGGAAGAAATGAAACAACAGACAATACCTGAATTAAAAATCGGAGATTTAAGAATTAAAATTCCTATTATTCAGGGTGGTATGGCTGTAGGTATCTCTTTGTCAGGCCTGGCCTCAGCTGTTGCTAATGCCGGGGGTGTAGGTGTTATTGCCACAGCCGGAATTGGGATGATGGAACCTGATTTTAATACTGATTTTAAGCAGGCTAATCAACGTGCTTTGCGCAAAGAAATCAGAAAGGCAAGAGAATTGAGCGAGGGAGTAATTGGCATCAATATTATGGTAGCTCTCTCTGATTTTAAAGATATGGTAAGAATATCTGTTGAAGAGAATGCAGATATGGTATTACTTGGAGCAGGATTACCTTTAAGAGATCTAGAGATCTTGATCCCAAAGCATTCGGGTGAAAAAAAACCGAAAGTAGTTCCCATAATATCTTCTTCCCGTGCTGCAAAAGTTATCTTTCAGTACTGGCAGAAGAATTACCATTATATTCCTGATGCCGTTGTTTTGGAAGGACCTTTGGCCGGGGGACACCTCGGATTCAAAAGAGAACAAATTGGTCACCCTGATTATACTCTGGAAAAAATTCTACCCGAACTTATTTCTGTATTAAAGCCTTTTGAAAAAGAGTTTAACAAGAAAATTCCTGTGATTGTTGCCGGAGGTATTTATAGCGGTGCAGATATCTTGCACTATTTTCAGTTGGGTGCTCAAGGAGTACAAATGGCCACTCGCTTTGTGGCAACCAAAGAATGTGATGCTTCTCAACAATTTAAACAAACCTATATTGATTGTAACAGAGAAGACCTGATTATTATAAACAGTCCGGTAGGATTGCCGGGAAGGGCAATTAAAAATCAGTTTTTACAAGAGGTTTCTGAAGGAATTAGAAAACCCTTTAGATGTTACTGGAAATGCCTGAAGACTTGTGATTTTAAGACAGCACCCTATTGTATTGCTTCTGCTTTAACACATGCCCAGCAAGGAAATTTTAAGAATGGATTTGCTTTTGCTGGCGCAAATGCCTACCGTATTGAAAAAATCATGCAGGTCAAGGAATTAATAGCAACTTTAGTGCAGGAATATCAGTTAGCTTTAAATTATTAAACATTCTTTTCTCCAAAACTTTACTTTTTCTTTTCTATTCGATATACTTTTTGAATTAACTTGAATTTTTTAAGTCAGTATCTTAAATAGTTCGAGGAGAAAAGAGAAATTAAACAAAAAGTTCTTCAATTAGGTCAAGAAAAAATTAGCAAACTCCTCCTAAGGCTCTC
>CAYWJZ010000053.1:0-6802 GCA_964458635.1 uncultured Atribacterota bacterium | reverse complement strand
TTATACGATTTTAATTGGTAGATAGGTAAACTGGGTAATTGGTAAATTAGAGTTTGCTTATTACTTATCACTTTTTACTGGATTTTAGACTTGATACGCAATACACATTTGATTTTTAACTAACGACTAGATACTAACGACTAACGACTATATTAAAGGAGTTTAAATGCTGGCAATAGACTTTGGGGCACGTTCCATAAAAGCAATAAAGCTAAGCAGAGCAGGTAATGGTTACCGCCTGGATAATTTTGGACTGGTTTTAACACCTCGGGAAAGCATTCTGCATGGTGAAATCAAAGATATTGGTGTGGTAACCCAGGCATTAACAAAAATGCTCCGTAAAAAGGGAATCCATGATAGAAATTGCATTATTGCACTTACCGGTCAAAAAGTAATTGTCCGCGAAATTACCACCCCACTGATGAATGAAAATGAACTTGCCGAAGGGCTGCAGTGGGAAGCTCCAAAATATGTCCCCTATGATTTAAAAGAGTCCCTGCTTGATGCCAAGATAGTTGAAGAGTTGGAAGAAAAAGAAGGAAGCAAAATGATGAGGGTTCTATTGGTAGCTGCTCCCAAAAATCTGGTTAACCAGCAGATTGAAGTATTAAAAAATTCTAAAATACAGCCCAGGATTGTTGATATAGTATCAAATGCTCAAATCAGGGCTTTTGAAAATTACCTCACCCCGGTATCTCCCAATGAAGAAGAGGGTAACCAAATGGATGTTATTCTTTCCATGGGTGCCAGCACTACCGAAATTACCTTAATCGAGGGAGACAGGCTCAAATTTACTCGCACTATTCTCAAAGGTGGCAATGATATCACTAAAAAGATAGAGAAAAAATTAGAAATTACCTTTGACGAAGCAGAAATACTAAAACGCAGGGTAGGTCTTTCTCTTCCGGTACCGGAAGCTACTACCACAGAAACTGCTGAAGACCATACTGAGAGCAATACAAAAGTAAAAAAGGAAGAAGAAATACCCAAAGAGAAGGAAATTGCCGAGTTGGTTAAAACAGGTGTTCATGATATCTTTAATGAGATTCGAAAATCACTCAATTATTATAAAACACAATATCAGAAGGTAACTTATCAGAGAATTATCTTAAGTGGGGGAATGGCTGCAATGCCTAATATTGGACAGGTTCTCAAACAACAATTTGGAATTACCATTGTTATGGCAAATCCCCTGAAAGGTCTCACGGTAGATGAAAGCAATGTAAATATGGAAAATTTGGATAAATACAAACGTTGTCTTGCTACTGCCATTGGATTAGCAAAGAGAGAAAGGTAAAAAATTCAAAGTATGGCAAAAAACAAAAACATAATAAGGGATATTAACCTCTTACCAGAGGAATATAGAGAAAAGGAAAAATTTAATCTTCTTAGGGTTGTATTGATTGTATTTATTATTCTATTATTTGCCGGTTCAGCTTATCTCTATTTTACACTGGAAGATGAAATCCTTACCAAGGAAAAGAAAGTGAAAAATCTTGAAAGACAACTTGCTGCTATCGAAAGAGTTATTCAGGAAGTAAGGGACCTGGAAAAAGACAAGGCAGAACTTGCCGAACGGGTTGAGGTTATTGAGAACTTGATTAAAGACCAATCCCGGCTGACCAGAGTATTGGGTGACTTCAGTGAAACTACTTTAACTGAAGTCTGGCTTAACAATTTAAGCATCAATGCAAACCAGACATTTAGTTTTGCCGGTAACACCTTTAATAATTATCTTGTTGCTGAATATATGAATACATTGAAAGATCATGAAAGTTTTGATGCTATTGAACTGCAAAATATTCGCAAACAAAACACAAGAATACCGGAACAGGATACAAGTATTGATACGGTAAATTTTCAATTATCCGGTATTTTTATTCCTTATCGCCTGTTAGAAGGACAGGAAGCAGAACAGGGGAAATAGAGGAGTTTTATTTTGAAACTTAATAAAAGAGCAAAAATGATCATCTTTATTGTTTTTTTAATTGTCTTTGCCTATATCAACTATGCATTTTTATATCAACCAAGAAATGAAAAAATAATGCAATTGGATCAGAAGATCAGTACCCTGGAGAATGAAATAGCAGAAGGCAAGAAAATTGCCGCCCAACTGGATGATTTGAAAAAAGAATATGCAGAGCTTACCGAAAGGTTGGAATTTGTAGAAGTTCTCCTGCCAAGAGAAAAAGATATTCCAGATTTTCTGGTTCTTCTGCAAGATACCATGGATGAATTTAATATAGATTTTACCAATTTTTCACCACAGAAGCTGGCACAGGAGCAAGATGCCATCTATGCGCGTTTACCTATTAATATGACTTTTAATGCCAATTATTTTGAAACTATTAAATTTTTAGATAGGCTGGAAAACTTCCCTAGAATTGTCGATGTAAGAGATCTTAAATTAAATCCCGCCGGCGATGATAAGGAAACAATTAATGTTACTATGAACATGTTTACCTATGTCTTAAGGAAAGGAACCCAGTAAGTTGACCAGAACAGCTAGTATTCTATTAATTATACTAATTTTATTAAGTGTAATAACGGCTATATATTGGTTTGAGCCAGATATGGATATACTTGCATCATTATCTGCCCTGAATCCTTTTGGTGGTGGAGAAGAGACAGCACCTGTAGATACCAATAATATGACTGCTCAATCATCGCAAAATAGGTCTGATGACCAATCGGCAGCTCCTGATTCCAGTAGTTCTGCAGATGATGCACCAGAAGAAGATGAAGAAGAGGAAGAGGAAGAGGAGTTAACACCGTTCGAAAAGGAGATAAGACAGAGACATGAAAGTTATCAGACCAAGGTTTATACTTACGAACCTTATGAGCCAGCAGTTAACCGTAATCCATTTGAAAGAATGGTTAGTTCGGTCTATTTGGAAGATGAAGAGGAAAAAGTTGCCGAAGAATTAGCTACTGAAGAAGATGTTCGTCAATTTGTTCAGCCGGAGTTACCACCGGGAAGTAAATTTACCGGGTTAATTTCTTCCGGTGAGGAAAAGTTGGCTATTCTGGTAATTGACAATGAAACCTATATTGTCAAAGAAGATGATCTTATTCTGGATAAATACTTGGTTAAATTAATCCAGGAAGAAAAAGTGATTATTGATATTAATGGGCATGAGATTTCACTACAATTAGGAGGTGGGGAAGCATCCAATGGATGATCAAATGAAAATCAATAAAATTAAAAACAGAAGGAAAAATTTTATAAATATTTCAAGTGGATTTCTTAAAATCCAGGTTTTAATATTTTTAATATCTTTATTATTCTTGCTATTATTTGATGTCTGCTTTGCTCAGGATAATATAACGATTACTAATATATGGTACAAAAAAATGCCTGATTATACCAGGGTAACTATTAAGGCAAATGCCCCTATTGGGGATTACGACTCAACCTATATCTCAGACCCGGAACGAATTGTTATAGATTTTGACCAGACTGATTATGATATCGATGAGCTGGTGAAAAATGTATTATTTTTAAATATGGGTTCTGTTAAACAGGTCAGGTGCGGCCAGTTAGAAGAAGATAAAGTACGATTTGTGATCGATTTATTTCAAAAAGTAGACTATGATATGGCACTTGATGACTCCGGGCAATTATTGCAAATAAATGTCTATGATTATGCAGAATTCCGTGCTCCTGAAGAACAGGAATACACCGTAGAGCCCCTTAGTGCAGAAGAGATTAAAAAAATCAATGAAGAAAAAGAAGAACGCGTGCCTTCCCTGGTTGAACAGGTAACTGAACCCATTACCCTGAACCTAAAAGAAACCGAAGTTGTAGATGCCATACGGACATTATCGATGTTAAGCGGGGTCAATATCGTAGCAGATGATTCAGTAAGCGGAAATATTACCATTAATCTGACGGATGTTTCTTTTAAAGAGGCCTTGGATTGGATATTAAAATTAAAAAGATTAAGCTATGCCCAGGTTGGCAACGCCCTGATTATTGGTACTGATGATGTTATCGAAACTTATAAGGAAAGAACTACCCGTATTGTCCACCTGAAAAATGCTGATGTTGAAAATATGAAAGACGTTCTGGATAACTATTTTGGTGAAGACGATAATATAAAAATTACCACTGATACGCGGTTAAACAATATGATTGTAGAAGGCACACTGGAATCTGTTGCCAAAGCTGAAGAACTTATTGAGGAAATGGACACCAGCCTGATTACCAAGACTTTCAAGATTGATAATGCTACCTTTGAAGAGGAGGTAGATGAAATCAGAAGAATGTTAGGGATAATAATTCCTGATGAAGATAGAATTATGATAGATAATCGTCAGAATGAAATAATTGTTAAAGGAAATAAAGAGGAAATTGAAAACGCTCAAGCAATGATTGAAGGATTGGACAAACGCGCACCACAGATTATGATTGAATCCAAAATTGTGGAGATAAATCTTGATGCAGAAAAGGAACTGGGTATTTCGTGGAGTTCTGGAGGAGAGACTGATGAAGAAGATAATGTTGTAGAGGGACAAATAACTCTTGGCGAAATTACTTTAGGAGGTTCTTTTGAACGGCAGGGACTAATTAAAGCAAAACTTAAAGCACTTGAGAGAGAAGGAGAAACAAATACTCTTTCTAATCCAAAAGTACTAACCTTGGATGGCAAGGAAGCATATATCTTATCTGGTTCCTCAATACCACTTCCAAGGACAACTGAAGATGGGGAAACAATAGTCGAATATAGGGATGTGGGTTTAAGTTTAACCATTACACCTAGAGTTAGCAGTGATGATGCTGTAACTATGGATATATCAGCAACTATAGATTCCTTAGGAACTGAATTAATACAAGGTTATCCTGTTATAAGTAGCCGTAAAGAAGAAGTAATTATACGATCACATTTTGGTGTGACTGAAGTTATTGGGGGATTAATATCCTCAGAGGAGATTGAAACAATCAGAAAAATACCAATCTTAAGTGAAATACCGGTATTCGGTGAATTATTTAAATATACTAATCATTCAAAGAGCAGGACTGAGATTATTATCCTGATTACCGCCCATTTGGTGGAATATTAATTCGTGATGCGTATTGAGTATTGCGTATTGCATTTAATAAGAGTATGCAATAATTGCTAAATAAGTATTGAGTCCTGAGTATCTAGTATCATATCGATGGAGTAAGGTTAATGGAAAGAACAAAAAATATTGAAAAATATCATCTTCCCATCATAATTGAAATGGATGAAGATGGTTATTATATAGTAAGTTGTCCATTATTTAAGGGATGTCATTCATATGGTGAAAATGTCGATGAAGCATTAAAAAACATCAGGGAAGTAATAGAAATGTGTTTAGAAGAAACAGATGCTACAGATTTAAATAAATTTATTGGATTTAGAGAATTGGAAGTTTGTAAGAATGCCTAGACTTCCTACAATAAAGGGCAAACAATTAGTAAAATTTTTGAAAAATATTAATTTTAAGATTATAAGAAGAAAAGGTTCTCATGTTAGATAAAAACAGAAGATGGCAGGTTAACAACGGTACCTTTACACAGAAACCAAGATATTCCAAAGGGGCTTTTAAGAAAAATAATTAGAGAAGATTTGGAAATGAGTATTGAAGAGTTTATACAAAATTATTCAAAATATAAATAAATTATTTTCTGTTATCATGATTTATATTTTTTTTGAAAACAGAAAAGTTTTACTGACTCAATCTCGATACGAATTATGGACTTAATACGCAATACGCACGACGCAATACGAAATAGTCTCCGATTAAATTTAAAAAAGGGAGGGGAAGGGATTGCCAAAAAATATATTTGAAGAAAAAAAGAAACTTATCCTGTTCTTATCTGTATTATTAATTTTAGGATTTACTCTTTCCGGATGTAACTGGTTTGGAGAAGGAATATTAAATGTCTTTGACCCCCAGGCTCAGACAAGAATTAAGGAGTTTAATTATAATGATAATGGCAGTGTTAACTTTAAATTGTTTACCTTAAATCAAGTAGAATTTATAGGTTCTGGTTTTAAGTTAGAGTATTATGATGGTTCAACTAGAGCAAGTTCTTTGGATACCTCGGTAAGCCATAACTATTATGTAGCTCCATCGAGTGAAGCAGGGGTTGCAGGAGAAGAAACAGAAATATCTGATTTATTTTTATATACTGGAGAAATCCTGGATTATGTAAAAGATCACAAATCTTACAATGATATTACCTGTGATTTATATCTACTTGGTACTGATGGTGCCGGACATGACATTGAGATGCAGGTTGCAAAAAATTTATCAGCATTAGGTGTTGATACAACAAATCCAAATGCTGAAATTGAAATGTCTGTTAATTCAGGAATATGCCCTTTAACGGTTATTTTCGATGGTTCGGGGTCTACAGATAACACCTTTGGTATTACCTCTTATGAGTGGGAAATACCTCAAGTTCAATCAGGAAATATTTCGACGGACGATGTTTTTTCTTATACTTTTTCCTGTGATCTTATAGCCGATACACAAGAGGAAATAAGTGTTGCATTAACAGTTACTGATTATCACGGAAATCAAGATACAGCCGTGGATAAAGTTACTATTAGCAAGCCGGAAAGCGAAGAGGAGGACGATGGAAACTGCCCCTAACTGTCATGGGGACAGTTCTTGTGACACACTATTTATATTTATAAAATAATATATAGAAATTAACAAATCCTGAAGCGGGTAAATAGATTGTAAAAAAATATTCAATGCCTGTTTCAGGATTTTTTTATTTAACCATAAAAAAGATTGAGCTAAGCCATATAATATGACAATTTTT
>CAYWJZ010000052.1:0-6937 GCA_964458635.1 uncultured Atribacterota bacterium | reverse complement strand
GTCTTAACGGGGAATTACAGGTTTTACGAATTATTACTGCAAGAAACCAATTCCCTAAGATTCGCGATATTGCCCTGGAATATGATCGCAAGGCTTTTGTCACTTCTTATCTTATTGTGGGGAAATCCGGTGGCTATATGTATAATGTGAAAAGTAAAATATGATTTGCTAAGTTTTCAAGAAGTCCTGAATTGTGATTTGAGTGCCTCAAGCTGGATGGGTTTGTCAATATCAAGGGCAATTTCCGGATCTGCAAGAATAGCCTTTCCGGTGTAACCTTTTAAGAAATGGGGTACCAGCTTTTCTAACTCCCGGATTGAGAGACACTTTTTTAAGTATTTAATTACAATCCTGTTTCCCAAGATTTTAGCCATCTTTAGAGGGTGTTTACGAAAAAGGATAAATTGCTCAATAGTTTTTGCACAATCAGAAACTATTTTTGGATTTATTAAAAAAAGATTTCCGCCTGTAAAAGTGCCTTCAACAAGATTAGCATAAATTCTTCTTAAATCATTACAGGGAAATGCTCGTGTATAGATGTCCTTTTTGATAACAGAATAATAGATATCAAATCCCGGAATGACTAAACATTTTTCGATGAAGTGTTCAATATGTTGGTTTTGGACCATAGGTAAGTCGCAAGTAGCAATAAGAATATAGGTTTCTTCTGTAAATTGGGGCATGTTTAACTTCAGGGTATCCATTAAAGAAATACCTGATGGTGAAAGCATTATATCTTTTATTAGGGTTAGCTCTTCTTGCACTTCTTCAGGGCTGGCTATGTATAATTGTGAAATATATTTTGTTTTTTGTAACACTTCAATCATATGGTAAACAATCGGCCTTGGATCGATAGCATTAATAGTCATCAGTGCCTTATATTTCTGACCTGTAACTTTGTACAGTGCAGGTTTACTTTTTCCTCCTGCCAATAGTAGTGTCTTAAATTTTCTTGCCACTATTATTTCTCCTGATGAAGTTTTTTTATTGAGTTATCTATTATATAATAAAAAAAACCTTTTGGCACAGAATTCTTTGATATTTTACTTAAGGAGAAAAAGAATGAAAATTAATTATCAACCAAATATTTATTATAGCTTATTTGAAACACACTTGGGTTGGGTTGGTATATCCGGCAGTGAACAGGGTTTAAAAAGATTAGTCTTACCGGAAAAAAAAGAAGAGGAAGTTTTAAAGCAATTGACTGAAAATATGGCACGAAAAACCCGCTTAATTCTGAGTGTTAACTATTTTTCTTTATTGGTAGAAAAAATCCGGGATTATTTTAACGGAAAACCTGTTTATTTCGAGGATCAAAGAGCAGATCTTTCCGAATATACCAGGTTTCAAAAAACAGTTTTACTAAAAACCAGAGAAATACCTTATGGAACGGTAAGGACTTATCGGTGGTTGGCCGAACAATCGGGATACCCTTTATCTTATCGAGCTGTTGGTGGGGTAATGAGAATTAATCCATTGCCTTTAATTATTCCCTGTCATCGAATAATTGGAAGTAAAGGAAAATTAACCGGTTTTTCAGCAACCGGCGGGGTAGCTCTTAAAGGTAAGATGCTTGAAATGGAAGGAATTTTGTAGGAGAATAAACACAATTACAATTATACCAAGAGGAGTCTTGCTTGGAATATGGATTGGTGCTGGTGCTTCATGGATATTTTTAAAATTACAATTGTTGGGGGTAGAGAGGTAAGTGAAAAGTAAGAATAAGAATAAAGATATTATTTTTTTTAATTTTATTATTAGGCTTATTTTTTCATTGTTTATAACATTTTTTTTGCTCAGCTTACCAGCTGAAGCCAATGTTTATATTGTTAAAGATCAAAAAGGTAATGTCGTTCGGGTGACCAATCAATATCAAATGTTAAAAAAAGAGAAAGATGCTGGGTACACCATTACTATCTTGATTGCAGACAAAAAAGAAACAACCTCCCAATTTAAAAAATATAATTTTAAGGAAAAAATTGATTGGGAAAGAAGTCGTGCTGCTGCTCGAATTATTGAAGAAAAACTTAAAAATAAAACAGAAAAAGAACTTGATTATCCTGTATACCAGGTTCTGGCTACTGCCTATACTCCCGATGAACTGAGCTGTGCACCCTATGCGGACGGATATACTGCTACAGGCTATCCCGCCGGTTATGGTAGTATTGCCATAGATCCTGATTATGATATGTTTCAATTCGGGGATGTGCTTTATGTTGAAGGTTATGGGATGGGAGTGGCGGATGACGTTGGCAGTGCAATCAAGGGAAAACACATTGATGTATGTTTTAACATGGGAGAAATAGAAAAAGCCTATAATTGGGGACGTCAGAATGTACGGGTATGGAAGATTGAGTAATCCCAGGTTGTCGGTTTTCTGTTTTTTGTTTATGGTTAAAAAATAAAGAAATTAAAATGTGAAAAATGATGGTATTGATTTTTGTTAGTAGTATAAATTTTTATAGAAAATTATTCTTTGTCTAATCCCAACATTTGAATGGTTGTTGGAGTATGTATAAAATGGGTAATGAAAGTTTAAAAACAGGAAAAATATGTTAATTTCTATTTTTTTAGGAACAGGAGGGATAATATGTTTAAAGTACTGTTAGTATTGTTAATGTTTTTCGGGGTAGCAAGATATTCCCAGGCACAACCACAGTTTGAGAAAGATTTTTTTCAAACTACAGAAGGAGATCTGGAGATTACCTTTATAGGACATGGTACATTAATGTTTTCCTTTCAAAACCAGGTCATTCACGTGGATCCTTTTAGTAGATTAACAGATTATAGCAAACTGCCCAAAGCAGATATTATTTTACTTACTCATGAGCATCCTGATCATTTGGATATTAAGGCAATTGAGTTGATAAAAAAGGAAGGTACTTTGGTTATTCAAACAGAAGAATGTTCGGAAAAGACTGGAAGTGGAATAATTATGAAAAACGGAGATGTACAAACTTTAGAAAATATGATAATTGAAGCAGTTCCAGCTTACAATATTCAACATAAACGGGATAACGGGCAACATTTCCATCCTAAAGGAGTTGGAAACGGTTATATTCTCACCTTCGGCGAGCTAAGGATATATGTTGCAGGAGATACGGAAAATATTCCTGAAATGGCAGATATAAAAGATATTGATATTGCTTTTCTCCCGATGAATTTGCCTTTTACTATGACGCCAGAAATGGTTGCTGATGCGGCAAAAATGGTAAAACCAAAAATATTATATCCCTATCATTTTGGAGAAACTGATACCAATGACTTAATAAATTTATTGAAAGGCCAAAAGGATATAGAAATACGCATAAGAAAAATGAATTAGGACAGCACTGAAAAAAATACTAATATTTAGTTGAAGCGAGGTAAAGATTGGATATCAACTTAATTCTGGATGTAGGGATTATACTGCTGGCAGCGTCTGTTGGTACAGCGTTTATAGAGTTTATTAAATTACCCCGTATCACTTTCTATATTATTATAGGAATTCTTATCGGGCCCTCTTTTTTCAATCTTATCAGTCCAAAATTGATTGATTACTCAGATCTTTTTACCAACATTGCTCTCAGTTTCATTGCTTTCGAACTCGGTAAAAAATTTTCCTTTGAACAATTGAAATTAATAGGTAAAGACATCTTTTGCATTACTTCCGTGCAAATCGTTGTTACATTTTGTATTGTAAGCCTGGCTCTATATATGACTGTCAAGATTAGTATTCCTATTGCTCTTATCTATGGAGCTATTGCCTGCGCTACAGCCCCGGCAGCAACAATTCTGGTTACCAAAGAATATAAAGCTAAAGGACCATTTACAGATACTCTGTTAGGGACTGTCGCTCTTGATGATGGTATGGGTATCATTATGTTTGCTCTGTTTTTTTCAATAGCTCAAAGTATTGTTGGGGGTGAGGCTATAGAAAGCCATCCTGTGCTTACAGGATTAAGTCATGCCTTCCGTGAAATATTTGGAGCCATCTTTCTCGGTGTTGTCTTGGGGTGGCTCCTTTCGCATTTACCCAAAATTATCAAAAAACATGCCAATACGATGATTTATACCCTGGGAACTATAATATTTGCTACGGGATTATGCCTTCATTTTGAACTTTCCGTTCTCCTTGCCAATATGTCTTTAGGTATTACTGTTGAAAATCTGAGTAGCTCCAATGTAAAGTTTTTTGAGGTGGTGGAAAAGATCGAATCTCCCTTTTATGTTCTGTTTTTCGTCCTGGCAGGAGCACATTTAAAGGTAGACATGATAAGCAATCTCTCGCTAGTAGGTTTCCTTTACCTGGTTTTTCGAGTTTTTGGAAAATTAACTGGGGCATATCTTGGCGCTAAAACAATTCACGCAAAAGAAAGCGTAAAAAAATACCTGGGACTTGCTATGCTCCCCCAAGCAGGTGTTGCCCTCGGCTTCGCTCTTATTGTAAAATCTTCTTTTCCCAAAACGGGAGGAGAGGAAGTATTTTTTGTAATCACGGCCACAACTGTACTATTTGAAATTGCAGGACCTGTTCTAACAAAGCTATCCTTAAAAAAAGCAGGAGAAATAAAGACCTAATTTTTCTTTTTAAGAGGAGGAGTTATGAAAAAACGTTTTGTAGTAATCGGAGGAGATGCAGCGGGTATGAGTGCTGCCAGTAAAGCCAGAAGGGAAGATCCTGATCTGGAAATTGTCGTTTTAGAAAAAAGTTCCTGGGCTTCTTATGGTGCCTGTGGTTTGCCTTATTATATTAAAGGTGACATTGCAAGTCTGGAGGATTTGGTTGCCATTACCCCCGATAAATTCAGAAAGGATCGAAATATTGACCTGAGATTAAATCACGAAGTGTCTAAAATTAATCCGGACAATAAAAACATTACCGTAAACAGAAAAAATGGCGAAACTAATCTTCCTTATGATAAACTTCTCATTAGTACAGGAGCAAGAGCTTTAAAACCCAATATCGAAGGTATTGATTCAGAAGGTGTTTTTACTCTTCGAGATATGGAAAGTGCCAGGGAAATAAAAGAATATATAGAAAATAATTCACCTCAATCAGCCTTGATTATCGGAGGAGGCTATATTGGAATGGAGATGGCTGAGGCGCTTTATTCCCGAGTAATTGACATCCATATTGTTGAAATGCTTCCCAATGTATTAAGTACCTTTGGTAAAGAAATCGCACACGCAGTGCAAAACCATCTTGAAAATTATACGAAACTTCATCTGGGAAGTTCTATTCAGAGTATTAAAATATCAGATGAAGGTAAATTATCCGTGCAAATTGTTGATAAAAAATTAAATAACAATATTATTACCGATATGATTTTAGTTGCTACCGGAGTTGCTCCTGAGGTTTCTTTGGCTAAAGAGTCTGGCATTAAATTAGGCCAAACCGGTGCCATTGCAACCGATGAATATGGCCAAACCAATATAACTGATATCTTTGCCGCGGGAGATTGTGCAGAAGTCAAAAATGTAGTAACCGGAAAATCACAATATATACCACTGGCATTAGCTGCTAATCGGCATGGTCGTAGTATTGGAAAAACTATTGCAGGAAAGAAAACTTATTTAGCGCCAGTTGCCGGAACGGCTGTGGTAAAGGTTTTTCAATTAGAAGTTGCCACAACTGGAATAATAGACAGCGAAATAGCTTCAAAATATGGTTTTGCACCAATCAAAGTAACTATAGATAGCCATTCTAGGTCAGGATATTATCCAGGATCTAAACCTATTAAAATTAGTCTTCTGGCAGACCAAAAAAGTAAAAAATTACTTGGTGCCAGTATGGTAGGAGAAGAAGGTGTAGCAAAACGAATCGATATTATTGCCACTGCCCTAAATGGGAAATTTACAGTAGAAGAATTAGAAAGCCTGGATTTAGCCTATGCGCCTCCCTTTTCACCAGTGTGGGATCCGGTTCTTACGGCTGCACGAGTTTTGAATGGGAAATTGGAGTAGTTGAAATTCAAAAATAATATAGGACTCCCTACTAAGAGAACTTTAATCAAACAACGGAACAAAGACGTATTGTTCTGAAGTAAATTCTTTTTTAATTGTATTTTGTTCTTTTTTTAAAATGATTAGCGGACCATGAGTATGAGGACAAACTAAAATACCTTTTTCATTAAGTATTTGACCAGCTAGTTTGTGAATGACTTCCTCTTGGGATTCTCTTATGCCTGCAGTGATAATAATCTTGTCATAGGTCGTTTGCCAGGAGTCAACTTGTTTAAGGATATTAATTTGTTTAAATTCAATATGATTTAATTTTTTTTGATCCTCATCTTTCAGATGTTTTTTAAGCTCATTGAGATTTTCACGGGCTTGTTCTACAAGCTGTGGCACAATGTCCAGGCTTAATACTTTTCCGGGATAGACGATAAAACCAGCCAGGCTGGCATTCCAACCACTTCCAGCACCAATTTCCAGCACACTATTTTCCTTCTCTAAATCAGCTAGCATAAGCATTCTAGCTACCGTAGAAGGTTGAGAAATTGTCTGGTTATAGCCAATTGGTAGTGCGGTATCTATATAGGCATCACTTTTGTGTTTGACAAAAAATTGCCGGTCTATGACTTGAATCGCTGCCACTATCTGATTTAAATTTTTTTTCTCCTTATCTGAGGAAGCCAGAAAGGATAAATTATTTTTAACACTTCTTGATAATCTTTCTAAATTCATTTTGTAAACCTCTTTATCATATTTTTATCTCGATTTTTATATTATTTATTTTTACTTCTGATGTTGACTACAGAAATAAGATGACCTGCCATTCACAGATTTTTTTTGTATTGTTCCAGAACAAATACCGCATTTTTTGCCAGATTCCCTTCGGACAATAAGAAAATCAGAGGGGAATTTTTCTGGTTGCACTCTGATATTAATAGCTAAATTAAGGACTTTCTGCATATTTTGATAAATGGAAGATATTTCTTCTCTGGTAAGATTA
>CAYWJZ010000051.1:0-6982 GCA_964458635.1 uncultured Atribacterota bacterium | reverse complement strand
TAACACCTGCTTTTATAGATTCGGTTATGACCATTTTTACTGTTTTCAACCCAGCCTGATGACCGGCAAAGCGCGGTAAATTATGTCTTTTTGCCCATCTTCCATTTCCATCCATTATAATAGCTAAATGACTGGGGATTTCTTTTAATAATTGCTGTTTACTATATTTTCTGCTATTTTTTAACATTTTTTAACTCTTGCACTCTATCTATCTTACAAAAAATCCCCCTTTCTTCTAAGCAACAACTCATTAACTTGTAATTCATATAATTAAAAGGGGGTCTGGCAAGTACCTATTCTTCTACAATAGTCTCACTTTTACATATACTTTGACAGGTGCACACCAGTGCATTATTTATTCTGGATATTCATATTATAGATGATTTCCTTTTTCAAGTTCAAGATTTTCCAGATTATACTTTCATTATTTCTGCTTCTTTAAGCTTATATACTTCGTCCATCTCTTTAGTATACTTATCTGTTAATTCCTGTACTTCCTTTTGCGCTTCTTTTCCCTGGTCTTCAGATATGTCGCTATTTTTCTCCAAATTCTTAATCTTATCATTTATTTCTCTTCTAACATTTCTTATTGCAACTTTAGCAGATTCAACTTCCTTTTTTACAAGTTTTACCATTTCTTTTCTTCTTTCTTCTGTCAGAGGAGGAATAGATAATCGAATAACTGTACCGTCATTGTTTGGAGTTAATCCCAAATCTGCTTTCCATATGGCTTTTTCTACCTCATTCACGCTATTCTTATCCCATGGCTGGATAACAATCAGATCAGCCTCAGGAACTGATATGTTAGCAATTTCTTTTAACGGGGTTGCAATTCCATAATAATCTACTTTAATGTTCTCTACTAATGCAGTTGATGCCCTTCCTGTTCTGATATGAGCCAATTCCTCTTTAGTTATCTGGATTGCTTTTTTCATTTTATGCTCAGCTTCTTTAAGAATTTCAGGTATCATACTTTAATCCCCCTTTACTATTGTTCCGATTGGTTCACCTAAGATAACTTTTTTTATATTCCCGGGTGAATTCAAATTAAACACTATAACAGGTACTTTATTTTCCATACATAATGATATCGATGTAGCATCCATAACCTTTAAATTTTTATTTAAAAAATCAAGAAAACTTATTTTTTTATATTTCAAAGCATTTAAATTTACAAACGGATCAGACTCATAAATTCCATCCACTTTTGTTGCTTTTAGAATTGCGTCAGCATCTAATTCTATTGCTCTTAATGCAGCAGCGGTGTCTGTAGTAAAGAAAGGATGTCCCGTACCTGCAGCCAAAATAACAATTCGGTTTTTTTCTAAATGCCTTATTGCTCTTCTCCTTATATAAGGCTCTGCAATAGCTTTCATTTCAATGGCTGTCTGAACCCTAGTCTCAATATTTAGTTTTTCTAACGAATCTTGAAGAGCAAGGGCATTTATTACAGTCCCCAGCATTCCCATGTAATCAGCAGATACTTGGTTAATCCCCTTTCTACTTGCTTCTCTTCCTCTAAATATATTACCACCACCAATAACGATAGCAATTTGTATTCCCATACTTTTTATTTCGGTTAATTCTTCTGATATAAACTTGACCCGATTGATGTCAATACCAATCTTTTCTTTCCCGGCAAAAGATTCCCCACCCAGTTTTAATAATACTCTTTTATATATTGGTTTATTTTTTATCATATTTTATATTTTTATTACCGTTCTTATACTGAGCACTATGTTCTAATTTATTTAATGTACTAATTATTCAGCTAATTAGATAAACTCATTCACCGAGTTGAAACCTGACAAAACGACTAATTGTTATATTCTCCTTGAGTTTGGCAATTGTTTCTAAAATCAGTTGGTTAACCGTTTTTTCCGGGTCTCTAATATATTCTTGTTCCAGTAGACATATTTCTTTATAAAATTTATTAAGTTTACCCTCTGCAATATTTTCAAGTACCTTCTGGGGTTTATTTAAATTTTCTGCCTGACTATAATAGACTTCCTTTTCTTTTTGAATTATTTCTTCAGGCACGTCTTCACGTTTTATATATTTCGGATTAGCAGCAGCAATTTGTAAAGTAATATTTTTTGCTAATTCCTGGAAATCCGGGGTTTTTGCTACAAAATCTGTCTCGCAATTAATTTCCAATAACACACCAACTTTACCGTCTAAATGTATATATGATGTTATTAGGCCATTTGAAGTTTTACGACCAAACTTCGTACTAGCTGATTGAATTCCTTTTTTTCGTAAATAATCTACTGCCTTTTCGATATCTCCATTAGTATGAGTTAATGCCTTTTTGCATTCCATCATACCTGCACCTGTTTTATCTCTTAATTCTTTCACTAGCTTAGCACTGATACTCATCTTCTCTTTTTCTCCTTTGAGTCAAGTTATTTAAATCTAATACATGAGTTACATAGTGTATTTGTTATACGGCTACTTCAACATTTTCTTTTTCTTCCAATGATGCTTTCTTACCTTCCAATACGGCGTCTGCGATAACTGAAGTCATTAATTTAATAGCCCTGATTGCATCATCATTACCAGGAATTACATAGTCAATTTCTTCCGGGTTACAATTAGTATCAACCACCGCTACAATGGGTATAGATAATTTCTTTGCCTCAGCTACTGCAATGTTCTCTCTTTTAGGATCAATTACAAATAAAGCATCCGGAAGCCTTTCCATATTTCTAATACCAGTTAATAGTTTTTCGAGTTTTTCTTTTTCCCTTTTTAAGATGATTACCTCTTTTTTTGGTAATAAATCAAACTTTTCCCCTTGTTCCATTTCTTCCAATTGAAAAAGACGTTTAACTCTCTGATTAATGGTATTAAAATTCGTTAAAGTACCCCCTAGCCATCTGTAATTAACATAGGGCATACCACAGTTATCAGCCTCTGCACTAATAGATTCCTGGGCTTGTTTTTTTGTTCCTACAAACAAAATATTCCCATTTTTACTTGCCAGATCACGAACAAAACTGTAAGCCTCATCAATCAGCTTTACCGTTTGCTGAAGATCGATGATGTATATATTGTTTCTTTCTGTAAAAATATATGATCGCATCCTGGGATCCCAACGTCTTTTTTGATGTCCAAAATGGACACCAGACTCCAATAGTTGTTTCATTGATACAACACTCAAATGACCACTCTCCTTTTAAAATTTTAAAATATTTTATTACAATAATATTATAAGACAAATAATGCCAATAACCAAATAATTATAACATAATTAGTTTTTCCATTCAAGAAAATCCGTTTAGAATCATAGTAATATCTATAAAATATATTTGCTTAAATCTTCTTTACGGATAATATTTTGCAAGCGATTTCTTACATAATTATTTGTTATAACAATTTTCCTTTTACCTATTCTGGGAGCATTAAATGATATGCGATCCAATAATTTTTCAAGAACTGTGTAAAGTCTTCTAGCCCCTATGTTTTCATTCTGCTCATTTACCATTGATGCTATTCTGGCTAATTCTTTTATCGCCTCTTTCTCAAAGTCTAATACAATTCCTTCAGTATTCAAAAGTGCTTTGTATTGTTTGATTAATGAATTATCCGGTTCAATTAAAATCTTTTCTAAATCTTCCAGTTTTAAAGTATTTAATTCTACTCGCAAAGGAAATCTACCCTGTAACTCTGGAATTAAATCTGAAGGTTTGGATGAATTAAAAGCTCCGGCAGCTATGAAAAGGATATGATCTGTTTTTACTGCACCATATTTGGTCATCACATTAGAGCCCTCAATAATCGGTAAAATATCTCTTTGCACACCACTCCTTGAAACATCTGGTCCATATGATTTTTCTTTCATCGCAATTTTATCTATCTCATCAATAAACACAATCCCCAGCTCTTCAGTTCTATTGATAGCTTCTTTGGCAATTTTGTTGTTATCTAGCATTTTTTCAATTTCATCATCAAGTAATATTTTTCTAGCTTCTGATATTTTTATTTTCTGTTTTTTCTTCCTGCTGGGCAGCATTCTATCCATTATATCTTTAAAATTAATGCCGATTCCTTCCATACCCATATTGGAGAATGGCTCAAGAGAAGATTGGCTTTGTTCTTCAATTTCAATATCAATTATTCTGTTTTCAAATTGCCCATTCCTTAGTCTATCTCTTAATTTATCTTTTGTTTTTTTAAATCTTTCTTTTTGCTTGTCTTCTTTTTTAATATCGTTTTTGGTTTCAGAAACATCTTCTTGATCAGCCATAATTTTAGTTGTTTGATTGCGAAAATTTATATCCTCTTCACTATGTAAATCATCTTGTCGAATTGTTGGAAAAAGTGCATTCAATATTCTTTCTTCCACCCTATCTTTCGCTTTATGACGAACCACTTCAACCCTTTCTTTGCGTACAAGTTGAAAAGCTGCTTGTACTAGATCTCTAATCATAGAATCAACATCTTTGCCAACATAGCCGACTTCGGTAAATTTAGTCGCTTCAACTTTAATAAATGGTGCTTTTACCAATTTTGCCAATCTCCGGGCAATCTCAGTTTTCCCAACACCCGTAGGTCCAATCATTATTATATTCTTTGGAGTAACTTCATCGATTAATTCTTTGGGTAATTTTTTTCTTCTAATCCGATTTCTTAAGGCAATAGCCACAGCCTCTTTTGCCTGCTTTTGTCCAACAATATATTTATCTAACTCTGCTACAATTTTAGATGGTATTAAGTTATTCAACATTATATCCTCCATTAACCCTCAAGTGATTCAACAGCAATGTGATCATTTGTATAAATACAGATTGAAGCAGTAATTTTTAAAGATTCCAGAGCAATATCAACAGCAGATAATTTGGTAAAACTCAGTAAAGCCTGTGCTGATGAAATTGCATAGATTCCACCTGATCCGATAGCAGCAATTGGTTTATCAGGTTCTATAATATCACCGTTACCTGAAATGGTAAACATATCCTGTAAATCAGCCACTATAAGCAAAGCTTCTAATCTTCTTAAAACCTTATCAGTCCTCCAGTCTTTGGCAAGTTCAATAGATGCCCGCTTTAGGTTTCCCTGGAATTCCTCTAGCTTGTTTTCAAATCTTTCATATAATGTAAGTGCATCAGCGGCACCTCCTGCAAACCCTGTCAATACTTTATCATGATATATTTTTCTTATTTTTTTTGCCTCGTTTTTTGCAATTGTATTTCCCATGGTAATCTGTCCGTCTCCAGCAATGGCTATCTGATTATCTCTTCTAACTGCAAGAATTGTTGTTCCTTTATACATTTTCCTTAGTTCTCCCTTCTGGTTAGTTAATTTATTTTCTAGGAATAAATTTATTATACGTCTTTACCAATTTATCCTTTGTAATATGTGTATATATTTGTGTTGTAGACAAACTTTCATGACCTAGCAATTCCTGGACTGATCGCAAATCAGCACCACCATTTAGTAAATGAGTTGCAAAAGTATGTCTGAATACATGGGGGCTAATTTTTTTCTTCAGACACGCCAATTGCATGTATTTATTAAGTATTCTACGAATGCTTCTGGAAGAAAGCCTTTTTCCTAAACAGTTAACAAACAAAGGTTTAATTGATATTAATTGGCGATAATTTTTTCTGGGAACCAAATTTCTATAATTCAAATATATATCTAAAGCCTTTTTTGTGGGTTTGCTTAATGGTAATATTCGTTCTTTTGAGCCTTTGCCCATTACTGTGACTGTATTATCGTCTTCCAAATCAATATCACCGGTATTTAAATTGGATAGTTCTGTTACCCGCATTCCTGTCCCATATAGTAACTCTATAATAGCCTGGTCTCTCATCCTGATAGGGTTATCGGTTTCTTTTTTAGGAGTATTTAATATTTTTATAACTTCTTCATAAAACAAAAATTCTGGTAACTTTTTTTTTATTTTTGGTATTTGGACATATTCAGCCGGATTTTTATCAATAAATCCTTGTTGTATGAGATATTTAAAAAATACCCTTAAAGATGATATTTTTCTTGCTATTGTTCTTTCGGCATATTTTTCTTGCATCAAATAGACAACATATTTTCTAAGTAATTGATAGTCTATCTTAGTAAAATCAAATGTATTCTTGTATTTTTTAATAAAATAGGTTAGCCCTTTTAGATCTTTAATATATGCACTGATTGTGTTACAAGAAAAATTCTTTTTTTCTTTTAAGAAATCTTCGTAATATTTTAAATGATTTATCTTATTTTTTGATTTAATCATCTTTTAAAACCTTTTCGTAAAAATTACATTCTTTTGCACTACATTTATAAAGACTGCCCTTTCTTTTGCTATTAATTTTTACCAATATGGAGCCACACTTTGGACATTTTTTATTAACTGGTAAATGAATTGAATAAAATTTACAATCAGGGTAGCGACTACATCCAAAAAATATTCTATTTTTTTTACTTTTCCGTCTAATTATCTCGCCATCACAACCATTCTTTGGACAGGGAACGCCTATTCTTTCTATATATGGCATCGTAGGATGTTTTATGGGAAACTCCGAACAAGCCAGATATTTACCATAAGGACCATTTTTTATTTCCATTTGGTTTCCGCAAACCGTACATTTTTCTTTTGCATATTCTTTGCTCTGTTGAATCAATTCTTTCGGTGGTTTTTTTGTTAGTTGGTTCATGTCCTGCAATAATAATTGATAAAAATCATCCAATATCTTTTGCCATCCTTGTTCTCCTGATTCAATTTTATCTAACTTGCTTTCCATTTTTGCAGTAAACTTTACATTAATAATATTGGAAAAGTAATTTATTAAAAATTGATCTACAACGATTCCCAATTTTGTTGGTTTCAACTTCTTGTTTTCTTTTTCTACATAACCTCTGCTTTGAATTTTGTCAATAATAACCGCATAAGTACTTGGTCTCCCAATACCTTCCTTTTCTAAAACTTTTACCAGGCTAGCTTCATTATATCTGGCAGGTGGCTTTGTAAATGATTGTTTAG
>CAYWJZ010000050.1:5903-7029 GCA_964458635.1 uncultured Atribacterota bacterium | reverse complement strand
TAAATGTCATAGTTGGCTTACGGGAAAATGGTGCCTCATGGGAAAAAGCAAAAAATGATGGAGTAAAAGTAGAAACCATAGAAAAAGCTGTCCAACAGGCAGATGTAGTTCAAATACTTGTTCCGGATGAAGTGCAACCCCAGGTTTTCAAATCAAATAAAATCCTAGAAAATTTAAAAGAAGGCAATGTTTTGATGTTTTCTCACGGATTTAATATTCATTTCAAACAGATTATCCCCCCTAAAAATATAGATGTAATTATGGTGGCCCCCAAGGGGCCTGGTGCTATTGTTAGAAAAATGTATGTTCAGGAAAGGGGTGTACCCAATTTAATTGCGGTTTATCAGGATTACACCGGACATGCAAAAGATATAGCTCTGGCCTATTCTCAGGCTATCGGTGGAACACGTGCGGGAGTCATTGAAACCACTTTCCAGGAAGAAACTGAAACAGATCTTTTTGGAGAACAATCTGTGCTCTGTGGCGGTGTTACGGCTATGATTCAAGCTGGCTTTGATACTCTGGTAGAAGCAGGTTACCAGCCTGAGGTGGCATATTTCGAATGCCTAAATGAATTAAAATTAATAGTAGATCTAATCTATGCCGGGGGAATTACCCATATGCGCGATAATGTTAGCAATACTGCGGAATACGGGGATTTAAAATCAGGCAAACGAATTGTTACTGATGAAACGAGAAAAGAAATGAAAAAAATACTAACCGAAATCCAAAACGGTACTTTCGCTAAAGACTGGCTTCTGGAAAATCAGGTAGGTAGACCTTTCTTTAATGCTATGCGTAACAAAGAGTCAAATCTTCCTATTGAAAAAGTTGGTGAGAAAATCAGAGCCATGATTCCCTGGATTAATGAAGAGTAACTTAAATATTTCCTGAACTGCAGCCTGCTTTCTTGTTGAATATACAATAATGAAAAACAGGCTGCAGAACCTTTTCCCTCTTATTTTTTTTGATATACCTACCTATTTAATCTACTTAGAAAAATAAATTATAAATCAGTTTGCCTGATCCTTGCTTAAGGCGTTTTCAATTGATTTTAAAATAGCCTTAGTATGAACAGTAGCACCAGAGATGGCATCAACTTCCAATGACTGCTTCTCTTTAACCT
>CAYWJZ010000050.1:0-5803 GCA_964458635.1 uncultured Atribacterota bacterium | reverse complement strand
TGTGATCATTAACCGTTACTTCCAGCTTGTTTTTCCAGCGGCCACCGGTAAACTCCCCTTCATATACACCGTCTTCAACCAATGAGGAATAAACTAAATATATTTGTAATTACAATCTACTCTAGAATGGTTCTAACACTAGACACTAGAGTAGATTGTAATCCTACTTAGATTATCTTTTTTAAGTATCCCCAATATAACCTCAGTTCTCTTTGTTTTGACTTAATGCATTTTCCACTGATTTCAAGATCGCTTTAGTGTGAACAGTAGCACCAGAGATGGCATCAACTTCCAATGACTGCTTCTCTTTAACCTTTTGAAATATTTTTTCACCAATATCATCCATGCCAGCAGTACTTGAAGCTTTAATTAATTTAATATCATTAATCTTGTGATCATTAACCGTTACTTCCAGCTTGTTTTTCCAGCGGCCACCGGTAAACTCTCCCTCATATACACCGTCTTCAATCTTGGCTAAATCAATATCATTTATCACCATCTTTCGATACTTGCTTAAATCTTTAGTTAAATAGACTAACATGCCTGCACCAATTATCAAAATTCCAATTACAACATACAATACAATCCTGAGCATTTTATTTTTTACCCTCCCAAACATTTTTTAAATCTCCATATCATTAAATTTGAAAAAGCGTAAAACCTTTTTCTGTTATTTGACATTTCCCGACTAAACTACCAGACAGATATATTTTTCTATCCTCAGATATTATAATGACTTCAATATCTGAAAAGCGCTTAATTAGTTTGACCCCCCTTTCTAACCCCAAAATAAAAAGTGTAGTTGCCAACACATCAGCCAGCATGGCATCAGGATAGATAATAGTAACACTTCTTAGCCCACTACTAGCTGGATAACCTGTTAAAGGACTTAAAATATGGTGATAAATACGATTGTTTTCTAAGAAAAAACGCTCATAATTCCCGGAAGTCACCACAGCTGTATTGGATACAGAAATTATTGCCAGACATTCTCCCCTTTTCTGTAAAGGGTTTTGTATGCCTATTTGCCAGGGTTTTTCATCATCTCTTCCTCCTAATAATGCAACATTGCCTCCAAGATTGATCATTGCTGAACGGAGGCCCTTTTGTTGATAGTATTGAATGACACGATTGGCCGCATATCCCTTTGCTATTCCGCCTAAATCTATTTTTTGCCCATTTCTGCGAAGTTTGACCATTCCTCTTTCTTCGTCTATTAGAATATTTTCATAATTTACTTTTTTTAAGGTATCCTCAATCAAAGATTGTGAGGGAATTTTTTGTACTTTTCCATATTTTTGCCAAAGCTCAACCAGACTTGCAACGGTAATATCAAAAACACCCCCGGTTAAACGGGCATACTTTTTAGCTTCTTTGATCAGGAAAAATAATTCTGAGTCTACTGAAATCCACAATTTCCCCGACTGTTGGTTTATTTGGCTAAGCTGGCTGGTAACTTCGAAGAAACTCATTATTTTTTCTAATCTATTTATAATCTCAAGTGCTTCTCCGGTTATTTTTTTAGCTTCAAGATTTAATGCATTGATCTTCTGGGTTATTATGGTGCCCATCGCATAGGATAAACTTTGATATTTCATTTTTCCATAGATTTTATTTATTAATATCGATAGATTTATTTATTGATTATAGCATATTCTAAGAAAATCAAGATATATATCTAATAGAAGAACAATACCATCTGCCTGGATTAATAGGATTGTTTTTACAAATTTCTAAAAAACTATCTTTGCATCTTGCTTAAATTTACCATATAATAAATTTAGATTATATAAAAATGTTAAAGGCAAACTATCTTAAAAGATGGGGCGCAAAATCGTGGGTCTAAGGCCTTAACAAAAAAGGCAATGATTGCCTGATTGCCATTAATGCAATTCACTTCTAATATAACCCAGAATATTTTTTGGATTTAACGCTTCATCCTCATACTTTTTTAAATTTTCTTTTTTCTATAAAAACCTAAAAATATGTATGGAGAAAAATTTATTGTATAAGGGAAAAAAGCCACAGGAACTGACAATTTTCAAGTATACACCTGAAGCAATTCTCTATCTGGATAAAAATGGCAAAATAGTTGATTTGAATCTTCGGTTTAGCCAGCTTTTCAATTACCAACTAACAGATATCAAAGGAGAAAAAATCGATACTATCACTATATTTCCTGAGGGTAAGTCAGAAAGCCCAAAAAGTCTGCTAGCTGAAATAAGAAAAGAATTTTATGGTCAGCCAGCACAACTAAAAAAGAAAGATGGTTCCTGGGTTGATGTGGAAATTTCAGCCTCTCCCATTTTTTTGAATAAAAATGATTTTTATGGTTCCCTGTTATCCTATAAGGATATTACTCAGAGAAAGGAAAATGAGAATCTGAATAAAGTTCTGTATAATATCTCAAAAGCAGCTAATTCGAATATTACTTTACAGGAACTTTTTAATATTATCTACAAAGAACTAAATACGGTAATTGATGCTACTAATTTTCACATCGCCTTACAGGATAGAGAAAAAAATATGGCAACATTCGCCTATTTTGTTGATCAAGAAGATGAACTCGATAAAGAAGTACATAGTTTTGATGTATCAGGTACATTGGCAAACTATAATATAGAATTCGGGAAATCATTGTTGGTGAATTATCAACAGATATTGAATTTTGCAGAAAAGGGTTATATCAAAATCTCTAAAATCGGGACGCTTACCACTGAGACTTCCTGGCTTGGTGTACCACTTAAAATTGGTAATCAGATCATCGGATCTATGGCAGTGGTAAATTATTATAATCCAGGAATTTATTCAAAAAAAGATATTCATCTGATGGAATTTGTATCAGAACAAATCGCCACAGTTATTGAAAGGAAAAGAATAGAAGAATCTGCTCGGCAAAGTCGGCTTGAATTTTCTCATTTATTCCAATACAGCCCGGAAGCCTTGGTATATCTAGATCAGGCCGGAAATATCTTAGATGTTAACTCACGCTTTTCCCAGTTATTTGGTTTTAGTAAAAAAGAAGTCTTGGGTGTAAATATCGATCAGGGGATTATTCACCCTGATCAGTTATTAAATGATGGCAAAAAAATGACCCTGCAAGCCGCTAAAGGTCCGGTTAAGTTTGAAAGTATTCGAAAAAAGAAAGATGGTAGTCAATTTCCGGTGTTTATCTCTGCCTCTCCTTTAAAGATTAATGCTCAAACACAAAGAATTGTATGTCTTTACCAAGATATTACCCAACAGAAGAGAGTAGAAAATAAGATTCGTCATAATGAAGAAAAATTTGCTAGTCTTTTTAAAAGCAACCCATTAGCAGCAATTTATCATGATAATAAAGGAAATATTCTGGATATCAACCCAAGGTTTACTGAACTTTTCGGCTATTCCTTAAAAGACGTTAAGGGAAAAAATATTGATGAAATCAATTTTTACCCCCTAGAAAAATTAAAAGAAGGAAGGCAATTAACTAAAAATTCCCAATATTCAAAATTAACCAAATATGAAACAATAAGAAGAAGAAAAAATGGGACAGATATCCCTGTTCAAATTTCTACTTCCCAGGTCAAAATAAATGAGAATGTGCAAGGAGTTATTGCACTCTACCAGGATATTACTGTACAAAAACAAAACGAAAAATTAAATCAAGTTCTATATCATATCTCCAGAGCAGCAAATTCCCAAATTAGTCTTTCAGAGTTATATGTAATTATCCATCGTGAATTAAATCGAGTAATTGATGCCCAAAATTTCTATATTGCCATACTAAATGAGGAAGAAGATCAATTGGACTTTGTCTATTATTCAGATGAGAAAGAAACTAATTTTTCCTCAGAAAAATTAACCTACCGTAACACTTTGACCGGCTATTTGATTGAACAAGAGCAATCATTGCTACTGGACTATCACAGCATTTGTGATTTGGTGAATGAGAATAAAGTAAAAAACCCCGGGGAAGTGACTGAACAAATGTGCTGGCTCAGTGTTCCTTTAAAAATCGAAGAAAAAGTAATAGGAGCAATGACGGTTCAAAATTATTATAACCCGGTAAGTTACTCAGAACAGGATATAAAACTAATGAAAATTGTGGCTAATCAGGTGGCTACTGCTATTGTTCGCAAACAAAGTGAAGAAAAAATTACCTATATCAGTTTTCATGATTCGCTTACCGGACTATATAATCGAGCATACTTTGAGGAAGAATTGAAAAGGATGAACCATCCCCGTTATTATCCCCTTAATGTTATCATGATTGATGTAAACGGGCTAAAAGCGGTAAATGATGCCTTTGGACATCAGCAAGGGGATCAACTACTAAAAAATTTAGCCAAATTACTGCAAATTACTTCCAGAAAAGGTGATATCCTGGCCCGTTTAGGTGGTGATGAATTTGCTATCATTCTTCCTAATACTTCACTTTCTGATACAGAAAACTTTTGTCAACGCCTTAGAACTGCTTGTCTGCAAAATTCCTTTCAACCAGCTTATCTTAATCCTAATATTTCCATGGGATATGCCTCACAAAATGGATTATTGACAAGTTCTGAAGAACTGATGAGAGAAGCAGATGAAAAAATGTACCAGAACAAACTATTTACAACCAAAACTCGGGAAAAACATCTCTTGAATGCTTTTCTGGCAATTCTAGCTGAAAGAGACCCACATACTGAAAATCATGCTCATGGCATGGTAGATATAGCAATTAAAATGGGCAAAAAAATTTGCTTGAATAATTATGATTTAAACCGACTTCGACTATTAGCCTTATTGCACGATATCGGTAAAATCGGCATTCCGGAAAAAATCCTGTTCAAACCAGGCTCTCTAACTCCTACGGAGTGGGAAAAAATGAAGGATCATTGCCAAATAGGTTATCGGATTGCTAAGAATATTCCAGACTTTGCCTCTATTTGTAAAGAAATATTATATCATCATGAAAGATGGGACGGTTCCGGATATCCTGTAGGTTTACAGGGTGAAGAAATTCCCTTGCTTTCCAGGGTTATTGCAATCATTGATAGTTATTATGCCATGCAATCCAAAAGACCTTATAAGGAAGCTGTAAATCAAAAAATAGCTTTGCAGAAAATTAAAAAAAACAACGGAACCCAATTTGATCCTGAGCTAGTTTCGATTTTTTTAGAGGTTATCCGGGAAAGTCTTTGAAAATTTAGAATTGCGAAATAGTTTAAATAGCAGAGGTGTTTTATTCTTGAAAAAACAAAAAGAGCTGGAAAAATTTACCAGTTATGTTCGCCTGACATGGGATAGAAGACTTGCCGAGTCAATGGGAGGCAATATGAGTATCAGGATTAATGATAAAATATATATAACTCCTACTATGTTTGTAAAACATTTTTTTGCCATTGACGATATTGTCGTACTTGACATGGAAGGAACTAAATTGGAAGGCAAGCATCAGGCCTCTTCGGAAATCAAAATGCATTTGAATCTTTATCAAATCAGAGGAGACATTAGAAGTATCTTTCATGCACATCCCAGGCATTGCTTGCTCTGTGCTATAAATGATATCGAAATAAATACCCATATTTCACAGGAAACTTCCTTTATGTTGAAAAAAGTTGCTTACCTTCCTTACTGCCAACCCGGTACAGAACAATTTGCAGAAAACTTTATTGAGGATGCGAAAAAAGCTGCAATGCATTTGTTCTGGAAAATCATGGTGTAACTACTTGTGGTGATTCGATTGAAACTTCCTTTGCTCGTCTTGAAACCTTGGAAACATGCGCTTATATTGCTGTTATGCAAAAGCTAATGAAGGTAAAACCACAAATTATTAATT
>CAYWJZ010000049.1:3741-7271 GCA_964458635.1 uncultured Atribacterota bacterium | reverse complement strand
CATCAAAATATTGTTATTCATGATGATGATCTTCTTTTTCGATTCCGTACCCCTTACCTGCACCAGGCTGGCAAAGGGAATCACTTCCTTTTAATTTACCCTCAATATACCTCTCAACAACCTCATCGATCTCACCGGTAACACCGACTATTGGTTTGATTCCTTTTTCAGAAAAGAGAGCTGCTGCCCTACTCCCCATACCACCACAGATGATGACATTGACATCTTTCCCGGCAAGAAACTCAGGTAAAAAACCTGTGCGGTGACCAGGATTTGGAATAATTTCCTGTTTAGCTACTTCTTTGTTTTTCAGTTCGATTATGGTAAAAGAAGGGCATCGGCCAAAATGAGCAGATACACTATTTTCATCAACAGCTATTGCAATTTTTTCCATGACAAACCTCACCTATTAAATTTATATTTTTAATTTAACCCTGAATGTGGCTCTGCATTTGACTGATCAGATGGTTTTAAATTTCCTTTTTTATATTCTTTAATAACTGATTCCACAGTACCACTGACTCCGGTAATTAATTGAATGCCTGCGGCATTCATTGTTCTAAAAGCATTTGGTCCACAATTTCCGGTTATAATTGCTTTAACATCTTTATCAGCCATCATTTGGGCAGATTGAATTCCAACTCCGCCCATTCCGCAAACATTGCTGTTTTCAACAACTTCAAATTGATTATTTTCTGTATCATAAACAATAAAATATTGACATCTTCCAAATCTGGGATCAACTTCACTTTTTATTTCAGGTCCAGAAGAAGTTATGGCGATTTTCATTATATCATTCTCCTTTTTTATATTTTTTATCCACTATCTTTTATTATACCCCTTTTAGCAAGTTTATAAAATATTACCATATTCCTGATAACAATGAATCACCAGCAAAGATCATTTTCCTGCTGGTGATTCATTTTTATCACTTATAGCATCACTCTTTTTTTTCTTTTTTCAATTCAGCCAATCTTTTGTTCACTGCATCTAACTCTGCCTTGATATCCTCAGCTTCTGCCTGAAGTAAATCTTTTTCCTGATTGGGATCCATTTTTTCTTGATAAGGATAATATGATCCATAAGCAGGATAGGCAGGTGGTACCGGTGTATATGCAGGATAACCGGCAAAAGCACCTCGTCGGAAACCCCGACCGGCACCGCGTCCAAATCCGCGACCAAATCCACGTCTAAAGCCCATTCCTAAGCGTCCTCCTGTTTGATTGGCATAACCCGGAACAGGATAACCGGCACAATAACCTGCCGCCCTCCCGGTCATCGGGCCAAAGCCGGCAGGACCAGTTCTATCACCACCTGGCATAATAATCACCTCCTTTTTTCATTATTTCTTATATATTTATTTATTTGGACAATCTTCACATTCTCCATAAAATTGGAGAACACAGCTCTTTACAGTAAATCTATATTTTTGGGAAAGTTTTTCCTGCATTTTCTTAATCATTTTTAATTCTTCCTCAGTCAATTCATTTGAATCAAAAAAATTACGGCAATTCATACATATGAGATGTTGATGAATATTTACCCCTTTAACTTTCCCAGCCAACTCATATCGCGATCTTCCTTCTCCAGACTCCATTTTGATAATTACACCATTCTTAATCAGGAAATCCAATGTTCGGTAAACAGTCGTTAATCCAATAGCTGGATAAAGCTTATAAGCTCTTAAATATATCTCCTCAGCACTTAAATGTTTTTCAGCATTATTAAGGATTTGCAGAATTATTCTTCTGGGTATCGTCACTCGGTAACCCCTGCCTCTAAAATGGCTTGGCCAGCTTTTTGGTAGTCCTTTGTTAAATCTATTTCTCATAAAATTATAATTCCTTATTGATAATGATTACCATTAACATAATATAGTAAATGCCCTTGCATGTCAACTTTTTTTAATTAAACTGTATTCAAAGAAAATCGGATGTTTTCTATCAATAATATTCTATCTAGAAAATTTTTTCTGCAGAATATCCTTTAAATCAGGTTTTCCAATCTCCTGTAGTTCATATCGGACTCTGACATGTTTTTTATCAATACGCATAATCCTGCTTAAATCAATAGGCGTTCCTATAATAAGCAGTTCTGCATCACTCTGATTAATGGTTGACTCTAATTCTTTGACCTGCTTCTTACCATAACCCATGGCCGGTAATAATTTTCCAATAAGAGGATATTTTTGATAAGTCTCTTTAATGCTACCCACAGCAAAAGGCCTAGGATCAACAATTTCTTTAGCACCATATTTTTGGGCGGCAACCACACCTGCACCGTATTGCATCTCACCATGTGTCAAAGTTGGCCCATCCTCAACAATGATTACCTTTTTGCCTCTAATTATCTCTGCCTGCTCAACCTGGATAGGAGAGGCTGCCTCAACTAATATTGCATTCGGTGCCAGAAGATAAATGTTCTTCCTCAGGAGAGCAATATTTTCCGGAATTGCAGTTTCTATTTTGTTAATCACCACGATATCTGCCATCCTCAAATTGACCGCTCCCGGATAATAAGTGGTTTCGTGTCCGGCTCTATGAGGGTCGGTAACCACAATATGCAAATCCGACTGATAAAAAGGGATATCATTATTTCCTCCATCCCACACAATAACATCTGCCTCTTTTTCAGCTCTTTCTAAAATTTCACCATAATCAACACCGGCATAAATAATATTACCCAGATCAATATGGGGCTCATATTCTTCCCGCTCCTCGATAGTACAATTATATTTGTCTAAATCAGCATGACTTTCGTATCGCTGCCAGATTTGCTTTGTCAAATCCCCATAAGGCATCGGATGCCTTATTACCACTACTTTCTTCTCCATTTCTCTTAATATTTGGGTAACTTTTCGGGTAGTCTGGCTTTTCCCACTTCCTGTTCTGACGGCACACACTGAAACCACAGGCACTTTTACCTGTAACATGGTATTTTTGGGACCCATCAACCTAAAGTCTGACCCGTTCGCTAAAATAATCGAAGCTTTTTCCATTACATATTGATGGGGTAAGTCGCTATATGCCAGAATTACTTGATCAATCTGAAATTTCTGAATTAAATCGGGTAATTTTTCCTCAGAAAAAATCGGTATCCCTTCTGGATAGAGTTTACCACTTAATGCTGCGGGATATTTCCTTCCAGCAATGTCTGGAATTTGGGTAGCAGTAAAAGCCTTGACCAGATAATCTTTGTTATACCGGAAAAATACATTGAAATTATGAAAATCTCTTCCTGCGGCACCCATAATGATAACATTTCTTGGATTTCTCAAAAATATCACTCCCTATCTGTAAAATATATCTAATTGTAGTATTTGTAGTAGGATAAATCAATTTGTGGGATTAAAATCTTGGAAAAAATACCGGCATCTTTACCGTGTAGTGAAGGTTTTAGAATAAATATCGCACCCGCAAAGCGGGTGTTTTAAGAGGCCTACTACCACCTTCTTAGAAGGTGTTTTATTATGGTTAAATAAATTGTAATGAGTATTATAAATTTTTAATGATTGAAAAATCTCCGGTTTT
>CAYWJZ010000049.1:2306-3641 GCA_964458635.1 uncultured Atribacterota bacterium | reverse complement strand
AAATAAATTGTAATGAGTATTATAAATTTTTAATGATTGAAAAATCTCCGGTTTTTGCAGCTTCTAAGACAGGAGCCATGTAATCGTCAACCAAGTCAGCATTAAGAGAAATCGGCATATTCTTTAATTTCATTTCTAACTGGGGATTTTTAGCGGCCTCTAAAGCTTTAATGATATACTGGTCAGTAAATCCGGGAATTTCTCTTAATGTACTGGGTGCCTCAATACTTCTATTAAAATTAACCAAACCTTTAGCAACCGCAACTCCTAAGTCTCTTCCAGATAATTCTTCAATATTTTCAGAAACCATGCCATTGTTTTGTAAAACTTTTCCTATTATTTTCAGCTGTTTTTCAATAGCAGGGGCAAAAAATACAGTATAGTAGGGATTCATAATCCCGCAAGCTCTGCCATGAGAAGTAATATCCACTAAGGAAAAGCTGGTAAGATGTCCACCATTGGTTCCGCCAATCATAATCGCATATCCCCCTAAGTCTGTTGCCAGACCCAGAGACTCTCTGGTTTGCAGATTATCTGGGTTTTCAACTGCTTTTTTGGTGTTTTGAATAATCAGATCCAGGGCGGTAGTGGTAATTTCAGCGGCAAGATCAAACTGTTCTTCATTAATTCCATAAAATACTTCCAAGATATGGGCAATACCATCTAAGACACCGTCTATAGTTAGAGATGCAGGCATACTTGTAGTTACAGAGTAATCAAATACAGGTCTATCCGGAATAATCGCTTCATCAACGATTAATTTTTTTTGTCCTATAACCGGATCAGTTATATTGCTATACTTTGTCAAATGGGCTGCCGAACTGGCTGAAGTCTGAACTGCAATTAAAGGTATTAATTTTTTCCCTGTTGCTTTTAAGAACTTACTGATCATCCCTGCCCCGAAATATCCATCAATTTCCGGATTTTCTGTACCCAATACAGCAAGAACATTAGAAGCCTTAGCACAATCAATTGTACTTCCTCCCCCCATGGCTATAATACAATCTGGTTGGTAATGTAACATATAGGTTTCTACTCTATACACATCTTCCCGGGGGGTATTTGGCTTGGCACCGGGAACAATCTTATTTCCGGATAAATTAACTTGATTATCCTCTAATGACTTAATAATCTTTTTAGTATCTTCCTTATTATGAGTTCGATTCGTTATCAATAAAGCGTTTCTACCGTATTCTGAAGCAATTGTGCCAACTTGTGATAATTTATTTAGTCCAAAAAGATAGCTGTCACCCTTAAATTGTTTAAGTAATTTCTGTGCTTTTTTTCTTAGCATTTTTCTCTCCTTTTCCTTAATACAATATATGCTGGCAAAAT
>CAYWJZ010000049.1:0-2206 GCA_964458635.1 uncultured Atribacterota bacterium | reverse complement strand
TCTGCCATCAGTGTCTGCATCATCTCCATAACCTGGGCAGTCAAGGGCATAGCATTATGTAAAGCCTGGCTAGTCTGTAAAACATTGGTCAAATCTTTCACATGGAGCTTAGTCCGGAAACCAGGTTCATAATTTCCTTCAAACATACGGGGGGCTTTATCGGAAAGACACTGACTACCGGCCAGTCCTCCCTTAATAGCATCAAAGATACGTTTAGGGTCTACTCCTGCTTTCTTGCCTAACATCATGGCCTCAGCTACTACGGCAATATTTACTGCCACAATAGCCTGATTAACTAACTTAGTGGTTCCTCCAGCCCCGATATTACCGACTAATACAGGGTTCCCCAAGACTTCCAGGATGGGTTTACACTGCTTAAAGACCTTTTCTCTAGCTCCTACCATAATGGCTAAAGTTCCGTCCTGGGCTTTCTCCTGTCCGCCACTTACTGGAGCATCAAGCATATCAATACCTTTCTTAGACAATTCCCCGGCTATAGATTGGGAAACTAAGGGAGCGATGGAACTCATATCAATGAGAATCTGGCCTTCTCGGGCTCCTTCTAGAATACCCTCAGGGTCCAAGACGGCTTTCTGAACATCAGGCGAATTGGGCAGCATAGTAATAATAATATCACAATTAGAAGCTGTGTCTGCACAGGATTGTCCTTTTTGGGCACCTTCTTTGACGATTTTATCAAGTACCTCTTTATTTATATCATAAGCAATCAGGGGATAGTCTGCTTTTATGAGGTTTTTGGCCATAGGAAACCCCATGATTCCGACTCCGATAAAACCGATTTTTGGTTTAGGCATAGCATATCTCCTTTCTATTTTCTTTAATAAAAAAATTAGGACTAGTTATATTTTAGCGTAAAACAATTAAATTTCAAAATGTCAAAATAAAAATATTAGCAAAATAGAAAACTCCTGCTTTCTAAATTTTGCTCAATTTTTTTATTTTTCTGGTTGCTATCAAATCAGCTCCTAATCCCATAATATCAGGAAAGATTATCTGCCCTACTTCTATAGGTGCTTTTATTTTTATTTGATGGGTTATTTCAGCAATCTTTTTCATATATTTTTTGGGGATGGGTTTGGTAGTCTTAACACTCGCCAGGAGATAATCTCCGTTTTCGCATTGTACTGAACCAGTGAAGATACGCAGGGGGTTTTTGATTTCATTTTCGAGGAATTCTTTTCCTTTTTGACATTGTGCACCTTTGATGTGTTGAATCTCCTGCTCATCGTACTCAGCTGTAATACGGCAACTGTTGGGACATACAATACAGATAAATTCTTTTTTCATGATGTTAACTCCACCTTTAAATGATTGAGATCAGATAGTTCCTGAGAAGGAAGCTTAACCCTGATCATCTCCGCCGGATTGACCTGGAGAAAAGATTTCTCCTTAATGATATGCCCATTATTTCTAAAAATCAGTTTTTTCTTCTTGCCGGGAGCAGTTACCCGAAAGGAAAAAATGGTATCATCCAGATAATTGAGATGTTGTGGTAAGACATAACGTAGTCCTTCTCCTATTTCGATAGGTATATTAATTTTAGAGCTTAACTGCGTAGAAAGATATTTAGCCACACCCTTGGCGATATGTTCTCCTTCTAAAGAAACATTGTCTACAATATCGTGAACTTGTAAGACATTACCACAGGCAAAGACTCCGTTTACCGTAGTCTGACCATATTCATCTACTATTGCTCCTCCAGTTAAGCGGTCTAGTTTTATGCCAGCCATCTTGGTCAGTTCATTTTCAGGAATTAAACCAACTGAAAGTAAAAGGGTATCACATGAAATGTCTTTACAGGTAGAAGAAATAATTTTCCCCTGGGAACCTACTTCAGCAATAGTAACTGCCTCTAAGCGTTTATCTCCCTTGATATCCACAACCGTATGATTAAGATGAAGAGGTATGTCATAATCAAAGAGACATTGGTTAAAATTGCGGGGAAGACCGCTGCCATAGGGTAATAATTCCAAAACCATTTTGACGGTTGCACCTTCTAACATCAGGCGCCGAGCCATGATTAAACCGATATCTCCGGAACCGAGAATAACTACTTCCCTGCCGATCATATAATTATGAAGATTAATCAGATTTTGAGCTACACCGGCGGTGTAGATGCCAGCAGGTCTACTACCGGGAATACCGATGGCTCCCCTGGTTCGCTCCCGACAGCCCATAGCTAGTA
>CAYWJZ010000048.1:3288-7284 GCA_964458635.1 uncultured Atribacterota bacterium | reverse complement strand
CTGTAGTATTTTAAATTGGAAATAATACTATAACATTCCTTAACATCTTGACTTGCTGAAATATTTCTAACTAAAATACAAAATAAGAAAAAGGGGGTGATCATCGGTTTATAAGGCATCCTTGGAAAAGTTAACCATCAAAATTATACTAAGATTATATTTTTTTTATTTTTAATTTTATTTAATAAAGGAGATAAAAAAATGGGTGAAAATGGAAGAGGGCAGTGGCAAACACGAGCAGGTTTCATCGCTGCTGCAGCAGGTTCAGCAATCGGTTTAGGTAATATATGGCGTTTCCCTTTTATTACCGGTAGATATGGTGGTGGAGCATTTGTACTAATTTATATTCTTTTGTTAATTTTTATTGGCTACCCTGTAATGAACTCTGAACTATTGTTAGGGCGTAAGACTCAGAAAAATCCTGTTGGAGCTTATAAGGCACTTGCTCCGGGGGGGGCCTGGATAATCGTTGGTTTTATGGGTGTTCTCGCCGGCTTTATCATCCTCTCTTACTATTCAGTGGTAGCAGGATGGTCACTTTCCTATGTTTTTAAATCCGGTGCTTATATGGCTGCTGGTTCTGATGCTGCAAATATATTTGTTAGTTCCATTAGTTCAACCTTTGGAGCTATTTTCTGGCATACTCTTTTTATGGCACTTTGTATCGGTATTGTTTACGGCGGGGTGGAACAGGGAATTGAGCGATGGTCAAAAATACTGATGCCAGTTCTTTTAATTTTATTAATTGTCTTGATCATTCGTTCTGTCACATTACCGGGTGCCGGAGAAGGCCTGTCTTTCTACCTGAGACCGGATTTCAGTAAATTTAATGCTGAAGGCTTTTTGGCAGCCCTTGGCCAGGTTTTCTTTACTTTGAGCCTAGGTATGGGTTGCATGATAACCTATGGAAGTTACTTGAAAAAGGATGAAGATTTGCCCTTGAATGCCAAGTATGTTGTTAGCTTCGATACAATAATTGCTCTATTAGCTGGATTTGTTATTTTCCCGGCGGTATTTGCTTTTGGATTAGAGCCTGCATCAGGTCCTAGTTTAACCTTTATCACCTTGCCTGCAGTTTTTTCTGAAATGGGTGTGGCCGGACATATCTTCGGTACCATCTTCTTTGTCTTATTAACCGTCGCTGCCTTAACCTCGGCGATTTCTTTATTGGAAGTTGTTGCGGCTTACTTTATTGATGAAATCAAATGGGACCGAAAAAAAGCAACAATTGGTATGGGAATCGCTATATGGTTTCTTGGTATCTTTCCTTCTTTAGGATACAGTACGCTATCTCATTTAACACCGATCGGTGAATACGATATACTTGATTCCTTTGACTTCTTTGCTAATAATATCCTGCTTCCCTTAGGTGGTTTACTTATTGCTGTATTTATCGGATGGTTCTGGGGTACTGACAAGGCACTGGAGGAAGCTAACCGTGGAGCCAGCACAAAGCTTGGTGCAAGCTATTCCTTTTTGATTAAATACGTGGTTCCAATTGCTGTATTTATTGTATTTCTGAATAGTGTAGGACTTTTGGGATAATTCTGAAACATTTCCAAGAAAACTCAAGAAAAATTGCAAGACCCGGGTATGAATCTTTTTGGTATCTTGATCACAATACCCGGGTCTTCTTATTTTAAAAGATAGCTCGTCTAACCTATAAAAGTGACAATATTCAATTAAGATGAGATTAAGATAAATATGGTAGACTTTATTAATTTCTCTTTTAATTAATCCTTTACCAATAATACCGGTAGTTTCAATTTTAACTGCCATAAAATTTTAGATATTCTTTTTTTTGCTTCTTCCAGTACTTCAGTAGCAGTCAATTTTCCAAAACCTACCTCTTCCAAAGACAGTGATATAATTTTTTCACTGCCAATTCTTAAGGTACTTTGTTTTTCATCTGAATAGACCATAACCTCATATGGTTCCAGATCAAGTCTTAAAAATTGATCCAATTTTTTTAGCACTTCTGTCATTTTCTCTTGAAGAGTTTCTTCTTCGATACCTGTAAAACAGAATATTTCTTCATCATTAATATATATCTGGGCAATCTTTGTTCCATCATGCAGTTGCAATTTTCCATCAACAGACAAATAATTAGTAGTTAGCCGACGATTTATTTCAATATTGTTTTCTCTTAAATATCTTTTAACTTTGTTAATCCTGTCGTTGACATCAGGATGAGTCTGAAAAATTCCTAAATTCTGATCAGGTTTCAATAAATACTCACTACCTACCCTTTCAAAATAAGTTAATAAAGCCACCGGGTGATAAGAAGTGCTTTTATTCAACATCTCGATTGCACTCAAGTCAGCCTCTTCTTCATATTCCCTGCGATATGCATTAAGAAGAGTAATACTGGTTAGCTCGCTTAAAGCCCCCAGCGCAGGGTCCCCGGTTAACAGAATAGTAAAAAGTTCCACAACTTTTAGCTTTCGATTATCCTTCATTTGCTTGATGGAATGTTGATGGATAATATGTCCCATTTCATGAGCAATAATTGCTGCCAATTCATCATCTGAATGAACATAATCAAATAAATCAGCAGTCAGGTAGATAAACCCACCGGGAAATGCAAAGGCGTTGGGACCTTCTCTATCGATAATATGAAACTTATAATTAATTTTCTGGAAGCCCGAAATATTTTTTAAATGTTTTCCTATTCGTTCTACCTTTGCCAGGTTTCCCCTATCTTCAATTAAATCATATTGTTTTTCAATTCTTTCCGCCATCTTGCGGCCAATTGCTTCTTCTTTTTCAAAATCACGCTGCGCATAAATATCGACTGTCAAAGATGTGATCAAGATAATAAGGATAAAAATACCCGGGTAAATTGTGGTTATTATTCGATGATTTTTAATTAAAATCCCTCGCTTTATTATCACACTCTTAATTTTTTCTCAATCCTTTCAGTAAACATCACACCCGCAAAGCGGGTGGCTTTAAGAAGCCTCTAAAAAAGTGTGCCTTTTGCTTTTTTAAAAAAATATATTAGTTGCTCTATCAAAAGCCTTTTTGGCATCATCACTTTTTTTGAATTTTCCTATTGCCATAAAATCCGAACCTCCACCCTTTCCATTATATTCTATAATTATTTGTTTTACTAATTCTCCTGGATTAATAGAAAGATCTCTTGAGCAGGCTAAACAGATAGCTGGTTCCGGCCTGGTAGTTCCCAAAATTGTTAAACTGTTTTGCTGATTAGCTAACATTGAGGACATTTGCTGTAAAGATTGCAGCGTTTTTTCTGTAAATAATTTACTCACCATAAAAAGATTATCTTTTTTTATACCGTTATTTTTTTTTAAGTTTTCCACTTCAAAACATAAAACTCTTTTTTCTAATTTACTATATTGCTTTTTTAAATTTTTCTGTTCTCTGGTTAGTTGTAATATTTTCTCTTCCAATTGCTCACTTCCTGTTGTTAGTATATTAGATAAATTTTTAGTAATCTGGTTTTTTTCTTGGTAATCAGCCAGAGCACGATAACCACAAAGAAAGGAAATCCTGACTTTATCTTTGCGCTTTTCCCATCCGGTTATTTTAATAATCCCTACCTCGCCGGTATTATGACAATGCGTTCCCCCACAGGCAGTTAAATCATATTTCTCAATTTCAATAATGCGAAGTTTTCCAGATAATTCTTGACATTTTCTTAACTCTTTGGTAGTGAGTTTATTATTTTCTTCAGCATAATAATGATGAATTGGTCTGTTCTCAAAGATAATCTGATTAGCTCTCTCTTCCAGCTCCCTGGCCTCTTTAATGCTGAATGGAAGGTAAGAGATATCAAGTGTAGATATCTTCTCTCCCATATGAAATGAAAGGGTTTTTTTCTGCCATAATTTCATTAAGGCACTTGATAAAATATGTTGTCCGCTATGTTGTTGCATATGGTCAAATCGTGTATTCCAGTCAACTTCACCATTAATTATTTCACCAAGATTTATCGAAATATCTTTCAGTAAGTAATGAATAATCTCTCCA
>CAYWJZ010000048.1:0-3188 GCA_964458635.1 uncultured Atribacterota bacterium | reverse complement strand
AGGTTGTCAGAACTAATTCATCCTCAATATATTCTTCTTTTCTCAATTTTGAAAATTGTTTTAGCAAATAATCAATAGTAATATTTTCTCTTTGCTTGCCTGAAATATCAAGAATAATACGACCGCGATCCATCATAATGGTTCGATTTCCTAATCTTAATGCTTCCTGCATATTGTGAGTTACCATAATGGTGGTTAACTTTTTTTCCTGGACTATTTCCTGAGTAATGGCCGTTATTTTTTTACTAATCTCCGGATCAAGAGAGGCGGTATGTTCATCTAATAATAATAATTTCGGATCAAACATGGTTGCCATTAATATAGTCAAAGCCTGCCTCTGGCCCCCTGAGAGTAAAGCAACTTTCTTGGATAACATTTTCTCCAATCCTAATTCCAGCTGTGCTAATTTATTTTGAAAAAAATCTCTTCTCTGAGCATTAATACCTGGCCTTAACCCCCTTCCAGAACGCTTAATAGAAAGTGCCAGGTTTTCCTCAATAGTCATGGAGGGTGCTGTTCCCATCAAGGGGTCCTGAAATACCCGACCAATTAATTTGGCCCTGCAATATTCAGCTTTTTTAGTAACATTCTGATGAGCTATCTTTACTACTCCTTTATCCGGTAACATTGTTCCGGAAATAATATTTAGTAAAGTAGATTTCCCAGCACCATTACTACCGATAACAGTGACAAAGTTACCTTCCAAAATATGTAAATTAATTCCCCGCAAAGCAGTAACTTCATGAGAGGTGCCCCTGGCAAAACATTTATGTATACCTTTTAAACGTAACAAAATACTAACCTCCTTCGTGTTATTCTTTTTCTGTGCCGTTTGAGCCATTAGATGTTACGATAGCTCTTATTCTTCCCCTGAATAAAGGAAAAGTCAAAGCTATTACTACCAGTACCACGGAAATCAACTTTAAGTCTCCCGGCTGAAAACCAAATCGATATCCATACCGCAAGGCAATCATAACCGTAGTCCGATAAATAATCGAACCAAGGATTACACTGGCTGTCATCCAGCCAATGCCTCCATTTTTAATAATGCTATGTCCAATTATTACTGATGCTAATCCAGCTACAATAGTTCCGATACCCATTCCGACATCAGCGAATCCTGAATATTGGGCAAACAAAGAACCGGAAAGAGCAACCAGTCCATTAGAAAGGCATAAACAAATTATTTTTGTTAATTTTGTGTCTACTCCCAGGCTACGGATCATTTGTTCATTATCACCGGTCGCCCGAATCGCCATACCAATCTCAGTAGATAGAAAATAATCAAGCACAAACTTTACCAGCAAAATAATAAATAGAAAGAGTAAAGGAGTTAACTGATCAATAGACAGTGTTGGAAAAATATCTTCAATCAAATCAAGTATCGTTGCTTTCCCTAAAAGCGGGATATTAGATTTACCCATAACCCTCAAATTTAACGAATAAAGCATAGTCATGGTCAGGATACCTGATAACAGGTTAGTAAACTTAAGTCTGGTATGAAAAAAAGCTGTTAACCCTCCTGCCATTATACCACCGACAATAGCCCAGAGAATCGCCACAAGAGGATCCCCCCCCGAAAAAATTATCTTAGCAGTAATGGCAGCACCCAAGGGAAAACTTCCATCTACTGTTAAATCCGGAAAATTCAATACCTGGAATGTAAGATAAACTCCCAAAGCCATAATACCAAAAACAAATCCTTGCTCCAGTGCATGAAATATTAAGTTCCACGACATATTTTGTTAACTCCTTCCCCCTCTCAATCTCTTATTTATTCGCTGCGATCCCAGCTAATGCCACTATAAAAAATAGAATCTACTTCTTCCTGTAAAATTTCTTTGGGAATTTCTAAGTCTAATTGTTGAGCAACATCCATATTAACAACAAATTTTAACTGTTCGGGCTGATCTAATTTTCCAATAGGTATTTCTGAGGGATGCTTACCTTCCAGAACCTGAACAGCCTTTTCAGCACTTCTCTGACCAAGGGTAAAATAATCTATTCCAAATGAGGCAAATCCTCCATCAGGAACATTTGTTGGATCGGCAAGAATAATGGGTATTTTTTCTTCCAATGACACCTTCACGATAGAGCTAATTGCCGACACAGCTACATTGTCAGTTACAATATAAAATACATCAACTCTTCCTGCCAGTGACTGTGCTGCCATCAATACTTCATTTGAATTACTAACCGTTGTTTCTATCAGTTCCAGTCCCAGATCCTGACATATTTTATTGGATAATTCTACTTGTACTACTGAATTTGCCTCACTTGCATTGTAGATTGTTCCAACTTTTTGTGCCTCCGGGAAAAATCTGGGTATCAGTCTTAGTTGTGCTTCATTTGGTGCTGCATCAGACATGCCAGTTATATTATTTCCGGAACTTTCCCAACTATCGGCTATATCTGCTGCAACTGGATCAGTAATAGCTCCGATAATAATAGGTATTTCATCTGTGACCTGTGATGAAGCCTGGGCAATAGGCGTTGAGATAGCCACAATCATATCGACCTGATCATCTTTGAATTTTTGAGCAATTGAAATCGCATTACTGAATTCTCCCTGAGCATTCTGAAAATCATAGATAACATCTTCTCCCGGTATATAGCCTGCCTGCTCCAGTCCATCTACAAAACCATCCCGACAGTTATCCAATGCCGGATGTTCCACAATCTGGCTAACCCCTATTCGCAACTGATCTGCCAAAATGGGCGTTCCTGTCATTACAAAAACAAGAAATACAATCATAATACTGATACTCAAAACGACTAAACGATTCATTTTTATTCTCATATTTGTTTCCTCCTTTATTTATGAATTTATTTACCTGTTACCAAATATTTTTAACTTATTAAACACCTCCTTTATTTTTATTTGACATATAAAAAAACCACGAATGTTTACTACACCCGTGGTCAGCAAAGATAAACCACAGGTAACCTACCAGAGGTAAATGCCTGCGGTTTATTCATATCGGAACTGACTTCTTACTTACTACTATCAAACCCGATAGGCAATTACCCCCGGAGTAAAATAATAGTAGTAATAATAATATTGGCTATGAATTTCTAGTAGATGCTTTATTTTCATGATTATAACCGTTCTCTTTTATTATTATCTTTATATTTTACTCACTGACTATATAAATGTCAATCAAAGCTGGAATTATTTTTCTTTTTAA
>CAYWJZ010000047.1:0-7405 GCA_964458635.1 uncultured Atribacterota bacterium | reverse complement strand
ATTCCCAGAAAATAAAGGGTTTAGTGTGTGGGTTATCCACCCGAAAAATTTTTACTCCTTGTTTGATCCAAAAGAGCACGATATTTTTTAATTCTTCCCACAGACCTTGCCAGTGTTCGGTCTCAAAATTAAAGGGAACAATATCTTCATATTTTTTGGGAGGGTTTTCGGCATATTGAATAGTCCCGTCTACCCTCCAGCGAAACCATTCAGGATGTTCCTTGATATAAGGATGATCCGGCGAACACTGGAAAGCCAAATCCAGGGCTACTTCCATACCATATTTCCCGGCTTTTTTGATTACTTGCTGAAAATCAGAAAGATTACCCAGTTGGGAGTGTATACTCATATGTCCGCCGTTCTGGTTCCCGATAGCCCAGGGGCTGCCCGGGTCACCTGTATTTGAGGTAACGGAATTATTTTTTCCCTTACGATGTGTTTCTCCGATAGGATGAATTGGTGGAAAATAAAGAATATCAAATCCCATTTGAGCAATTTCCGGTATTTTTTCCAGGCAATCCTGGAATGTGCCATGGCGGTCCGGCTCAGGAGAGCAGGAACGGGGAAAGATTTCATACCAGCAGCTGAATCCAGCTTTTTTTCGGTCGACAGTAACCGATAATACCTTGGGATAGCAGGTAATATGATTTTGCACCGGATATTTTTGCAGAAAATCATCATCCAACTCTTTTTCCAGCGCCTTTAGTAAGAGCTCTTGTCGTTCTTCTTTTTGAATAAGGGCAATAAGTTGTTGAATAGCTGTCTTCTTATCCGGTTCTTTAATCTTAAGAGCCGATTCGACTAAAAAGGAAACTCCACTTTTAATATCAACCGTGATATCATTACCACCTTTGGCTTTTTTGCGGATATCTTCCCACCAGGTAGAGAGATGGTCTACCATTGCTTCCAAAGTATATTCATAGATACCAGTTTCATTAACCGAAAACTTCCCCTCCCAGAGGTCATTTACCAAGAATTTCATATTGGATTTTTGCCATTGCTGTTCACCTTGTTTTCGAAAAAGCAAGTTTGCCTGGACCTGGTCGTGACCGTCAGCAAAGATATCAGCAGTAACCCGAACAGTTTCCCCGATAACTCTTTTAATGGCAAATTTTCCGTTGTTAATTTCCGGTTGTACATTTTCAATGACAACCCGTTGTTTCCCATTTATTGTTTTTAATTGATTGATGGTAATAATCCTTTCTGTTTTGTAAAATTAAGTAAATTTTATTATTCTAGAAACTTAGTAATTGATTTTAACATTCCCTGGGGAGAACGAGTCATGGTCATTCTTCTGGCTAATTCTTTGTATCCAAAGACATCCCGTACCCAATTGGCGAAATCATTATTTTTCTTATTGACATGATTGTTAAATAGCTCCTGATCCATCTTAACCAGTTGATCGATTAATTCTGCCAGGCTTTTCAGTGGTGTACCGTTACTCAGATAAAAATAATGTTCAGTGGATGTTGCTTCCTGGTAAATGTCAATTTTGTTGTTCTTTGTACTCATTTTTAAATCTCCTTAATCTATAAATTTATAAATATAATCAACTTCACACTTTTGATTCTTGTGGTGTGATGATCTGGTGTTAATGTTGTGCAAACTATAACAATTGATTATTTTATTATTTAATAGCTATATTCTATTGGCAAATGCTAAAAAGTCAACAGTTTTTATTATCTAGCAAACTATTTTAATTTACTCATTATTCTCCGGTTCTTGAGGTATAATGAACCACGCAAATAGATAGGTCAATATCCTAATAATTCCTTTTTCATTAATTTTCTTTCATCCCTATATTTATTATTGTTATATTTTGTTATAGTATAGCATTCTATAATATTAAATATTCATACACTACTATATTATAAAATAAAAACCCCTCGATTCCAAATCAAAGGGGCTGGAAGTCCCAATATAGAGAAATTAATGTCCATTTTTGATAGAATATTACCAAAGAAAGAAATTTATAGGAAATATTTTTTAAAATTCTTACCGAAGGCTATTATTGGGAGGTATAAAAGTGGATAAAGAAAGGCTTTATCCTTTAAAATAAATTTATGATTTATTACTGGAAAAATCAGGATGGAACAAAAAAGATATATATAGCCAAAAATATAATTGAAAAAAATATTGCTATATTCAGATGCCCAATCTGTAGACAGTCAATGTCTATCAAAAATAATTCTTTACTATGTTTAAAAGGGCATTGTTTTGATTTATCTAAGAATGGTTATATTAACTTATTAAATAACCCGGTTCATTCAAAATATGACAAGCAGATGTTCTCTGCCAGAAAAATAATCTCCCAGAGTGGTTTTTTCCAAAAGCTAAATGAAAAAATAGGCGATATTACATTAAAAGAAATTAATGATAAACAAATCAACCGTTTAAAAATATTGGATGTCGGGAGTGGAGAAGGGTCTAATTTAGTAGCTGTATCAAAATATCTACATCATCACGTAAACTTTGAATATGTCAGGATTGGTCTTGATATTTCCAAAGAAGGCATTCAAATTGCTGCCAGCGAATATCTCGGCTATATATGGTGTGTTGCTGATCTGGCTGACAGCCCCTTTAAAGAAAAACAATTCGATATCATAATAAACATTTTATCTCCGGCAAATTATAAAGAATTTAGTAGACTCCTGAAAAATGATGGATTTTTGATTAAAGTAATTCCCGGGAATCAATATCTCCGGGAAATAAGAGAAGCGTTTTATCAGCAAGAAGAAAAACAGAGTTACTCCAATGAGGGTGTTATCAAATTATTTGAAAAAAACTTCCATATACTAAAAAAAGACCATCTGCTATATCAGCAAAAAATAAAACCGAAAGGTATTACTTCCCTGATTAAAATGACCCCTCTTTCCTGGAGTATTAAAAAAGAAGACCTTCAAGCGGAAAAATATTCAAAAATACAACAGGTAACTGTTGACCTTGAAATTATTGTGGGAAGCCATGGAATAAATGAATAGAAAGGTTTATAGTTTTTCGTTTCTGGTTTTTAGATAAAGACATGGAATGCTGGATTTCTGCAATATTACAATATGGTTTACCATGCTTACATTATTACATTTATCTATCCTTGCATTTAGATTTAACTCTATACGCAAGACTAACAACTCAATGCCATTTTTAATTGGCATTTACCTATCTAATTTGTTATTATAATTAAAGTTATTTTATAAATTTATAAAATATACAGGCTGGGATGATTATATAAAAATTTTGAGAAAAATAAAAATTCTAACTAATTATCGACATGTAGTCTTCAAAATGAGATGCGTATAATTATCCAACACAAGTATTTTAAATTGTGTAATTGCAAGCCATTAATAAATTTAAAGAAAGATTTTATGGAACCTTACTATTCAAGAAAAAATGTAAGAATATACAATGAAGATGTTGTTGAAGTATTAAATGCACTTCCAGATAATTGCATTGATCTTATCTTTGCCGACCCACCTTACAATCTATCCAATGGTGGTTTTACTTGTCATGCCGGAAGAAGGGCCAGTGTAAATAAGGGGAAATGGGATAAAAGCAAAGGTATAGAAGAAGATTATAATTTCCACTATAAGTGGATAGAGGCCTGTAATAGGGTTCTTAAACCAAATGGTTCGCTTTGGATTTCCGGTACTTACCACTCTATTTATACCTGCGGTTATATATTACAGCAACAAGGATGGCATTTTATTAATGATATCTGCTGGTATAAACCAAATGCAGCCCCAAATTTAGCTTGCAGAATGTTTACAGCAAGCCATGAAACATTAATTTGGGTAAGAAAAAATAAAAGAGCAAAACATTTCTTTAATTATGATCTTGTAAAATCCATGGATTGGAAAGAGGATTTTCTTAAAAAACCAAGCAAACAAATGAGAAGTGTTTGGGCTATCTTTACCCCAAAAAATGGAGAGAAGAAATATGGTAAACATCCAACGCAAAAGCCGGAAGCTTTGCTTGAAAGGATTGTTTTGGCTTGTAGCCAAGAAAATGACATTATTCTAGATCCTTTTTGCGGAAGTGCTACAACCGGAGTCGCTGCTTTAAAAAACACTAGAAAATTTGTAGGAATTGATGCTGAGAAAGATTATTTAGATAGAATTGCAATTCCCAGAATAAAAGATGTTTTTAAGCAAACTAAGCTTTTCTCATTCAAGGGAAAAACTAAATTATATGTTAGAGAAGATGATACAGAGTATGGTTTATTACCCTAAGGAATAAAAAACTGTCTTTTAGTATGAATGAGGTATTGGGAAAATAAAATACTTACAAACTTATAAAAAAATAAATTTAAAAAATGATGAATCTATAATATTTAAATACCTAATCCAAACATTAACAGATTCTATATTTACATGGGATTATTTTGTAGAATTTGATAAAGTAAAAAGTAATATTTCTCTGATAGAAAAAGAACTATATCTATTAAATATACTAATTGGGAAAAATAATATCGAAAAAGAACTTATTAATCTTGTCTTGGAATACCCAAAAGTAAGGAAAGTTTTGCCAATACTTATAGCAATTAGAAATAATAAACTAAAAGATTTAAAGATCATCGATGATTTTGATGAGTTAAAATCTGAAAGTAAGATTAAAATATTCAATCCGAATATCAAACTAAATAATGAACTTAGGGAAGATTTAGTCAATTATTTTAGGGAATCTAGCCTAAAAGAAATTTTTCAAAATAAAGATATAAAGAATATTGTTGATTATTGTTTTGGTGTAGAAGTTGGAATGGATACAAATGCAAGAAAGAACCGAACAGGAAAATCAATGGAAAGCATTGTCGAGAAAATAATTAAGAAATTTTCTGAAGATAACAATTTAGATTATATTATACAAGCAACACAATTTAAAATAAAAGAAAAGTGGGATTTTAATATAACCCTTGATAAGGCAGATAAAAAATTTGATTTTGCAGTTTTTAATAAATCGAAAAATAAGATATTTATTATTGAAACAAATTATTATAGCGGTGGTGGAACAAAGTTAAAATCAACAGCAGGGGAATATCAATACTTGCATGATTTTTTAACAAAACAAGGGGTAGATTTTATTTGGATTACCGATGGATTAGGTTGGAAGACAGCAAAAAAACCACTACTTGAAACCTTCTTTCATAATGATTATCTATTCAATATCGAATTTATAAAAAATGGAGTTCTGAGGGATATTATAATTTAAAAGAATGTTTTTATATAAGGAGTATCTTTAATTACTATACCTTGGGAGTTTCAATTTTTTATTGAAAATGATATCAAATAATGGCTATAATTTGTCATAGTTTTCAAGTGAATAAAATACAGAGAATAAATTTATAAACAACATGGTTACCTAATCTAAATGAGAGGAAATACATATATAAAGAAAGAAGTTTTGGGACAAGACGGCCAAGAATTATGATGAGCAAGTTAATAAGAAATATGTATGCCAAAGCATATCAGGATACCATCCAATTAACCAAAAAGCATCTTAGCCCAAATCAAATTGTTTTTGATTATGCCTATAGAACGAGTATCAAAACAATCGAACTTGTCAACTGTGTCCAGAGAATGGTAGCAATTGATATTTCAGATAAAATGATTGAAATAGCCGGGAATAAAGCAGTAAATGAAAAGATAAAAAATATCTAATTTGAAGCTAGAGATATTTTCAATCTAAGATTCAATAATATGAAAGTTGACCTTTTATGAGAATTCAACATTTTTTATTTTATGGAAGATTTAGATCAAGTGCGGAAGAGAATAGAAGAACTATTGCTTCCGAGAGACTTATTTATTTCTTTATTATCAAAGATAGGGGGTTCCCCCTTTAATAAGAGGAATAATTATGGAGTTTATGAGTATTACAGAAGCTATACTTAATAGAAAAAGCATTAGGGGTTTCAAAAAGAATTTGGTTTCCAAAGATATGCTACAAGAAATATTAGATGTAGCTACCCGAGCTCCTTCGGCTACCAATAGCCAGCCTTGGGAAATTACTGTTGTTAGCGGTACCCCACTTGAGAATATTAGGCATGATAACTTAAGGATATTGAAACAAGGAGATAAATCTATCAGGCATGACAATTTCACAAGTATATATCGGGAACGGCAAATAAAACTTGCCAAACAAATCTTTAATTTGATGGGTATTAAAAGAGAAGACAAAGAAAAAAGAAAAGAATGGCAAAGAAGAGGATTTCGTTTTTTTGATGCTCCAGCGGCAATTATCATTTCAATGGACGGTTCACTCAAAGGTAATCAATGGTCTCTTTTCGATATTGGTCTTTTGACACAAAATATCTGCCTTGTTGCCCTTAATTACCAACTGGGTACCTGTATCGAGGCACAAGGGGTCTCTTTTCCTGAAGTAATCAAGAAACATGCAAAAATAGCGGATAACAAAGAAATAGTAATTGGAATAGCTATTGGTTATCCCGATTGGAATTTTCCTGCTAATTCTTTACGCAGTGAACGTGAAAAACTAGAAAACATTACTGCTTGGATATCGGATTAAACAGAGTATGATATATACTATGATACCGGAGAGAGTTTTTTTCTGAACAGATTTTAAAAGTATGCCAGTGGATGCTTGTTTGATACAATTATTTTTAAATACTTTCACAGCAAGTTGTGTCAATTTTTTTACCGAGAATTTGGGTATCGGCAGCCAAAACCCGGCTTGTATTATAAAATCAGAGGGAATAGTTTCATATTTTTTCCTTTATTTCAATAGTTCTACAATCCGGAGAGCCGCAGAGATCACAGCAGGGACTTTGTCCGATTTCCCCTTTAATGAAATTTTCTAATGGCTGCTGGTTGATCCAGATACGGTTTGATTGTAAGGGATCTTGTTTAAATTCTGAAATATTTAGTTCTTCTTTTTCTGGAATATTACATTCACATCTTTGACTTTGATTATTTTTACTCATATTACTGTTCCTTTATAACAAACCTATTCAATACTTCCCATGATACGGATAAATACTCTGCTATTTTGCGGGTCATTTGTCATTATACGTATTGACTTACGAAATTCACCTTTTTTTAATTGACTTTCATCCATCTGTATTTCAGCTTGAAATTCTTCTTCGGACGGAATGGTCAGAGGTATTTCCAGGTTATGGCTGAATAGTTCTTCGGATACAATTTCCTCTATTACTAGATCGGCATCACCGATATTAGAAATAGTAAATTGGATAGTTGGGATTTCTTCCCGGGTAAAAGTTCCCAGGTCAAAAGTCTGTTCGGATACCTCAATATCAGGATTGGCAACTCGAAGGACAGTTATTGTTGCCTCAATTTTTTTCTCCGGATTTTCCGGATCATTGGATTTAATGGTAAGTATCTTGGTAACTTCCCCCTCATAACCGGTAGGGTCAAAGGTTGTCTTCAGTAAAGCTTCT
>CAYWJZ010000046.1:2307-7723 GCA_964458635.1 uncultured Atribacterota bacterium | reverse complement strand
TATAACTGCACTAATAACTAATCTTTTATAAATTGCAACGATTTTTTTTATATGCTAAAATGAGAAAAATTTTAAAGAGGTAAGTGTTTATGTCCGGACATTCAAAATGGAGCACAATTAAGAGAAAAAAAGGAAAAGCTGACGCTCAAAGGGGAAAATTGTTTGGAAAAATAAATCGTCTTATTTCTGTGGCTGCGCGTAACGGTGGTGATCCGGAAATGAATGTTGAACTGCGCAATGCCATACAGTATGCCAAAGAGAACAATATGCCCAATGAAAATATAGAGCGAGCTATAAAAAGAGGAACGGGTGAAATCGATGGTATATCCTATGAAGATGTGACTTATGAAGGTTACGGTCCTGGTGGTGTGGCAGTTTTGATTAAAGTGCTTACCGACAATCGTAACAGGACTGTTTCAGAAATACGTAGAATATTTACCAAGCATGGTGGAAATTTAGGCTCAACTGGTTGTGTAGCATGGATTTTCTCCCGAAAGGCTTATTTTTCTTTTGATAAAGAAAAAGTGGATCAAGACACTCTTCTCAATCTAGCCTTAGAAGTAGAAGCAGAGGATATCGAAATAGATGAAAAAAATATTGAAGTAATTTTACCCCCTGTAGATTTTGAAAAATTTAAAAAAATATTGTCTGACCATCAAATCCAATATTCTGTTGCCGAGATTACCATGATTCCCCAAACAACTATTGATTTAGAGGGGAAGCAGGCGGAACAAATGCTTAGTTTAATGGAACAACTGGAAGAACAGGATGATGTGCAAAACGTCTACGCCAATTTTAATATTGATGATAAGGTAATGGAAGAACTTTCAGCCCAGTAGAGGAAAAAACTTGATCATTATAGGAATTGATCCAGGCCTCAATCATACCGGTTATGGATTAGTAGAAATCAAAAAAGATAAAATAAGAGCTATTGATTATGGATGTATTATAAATAAAACCCTGGAAACTTTTCCGAGGAAGATCAAAAATATTCATCATGAGATAAATGCTCTTATTAAGAAATATTCTCCTCATGAATTAGTGGTAGAGGAGATATTTTTTAGTAGGAATACCAGGAGTGCAATAAATGTTGGGAAAGTTTGTGGTGCAGTTGCCTTAACTGCAACTTTAGCAGAAATAAATATGTATCTTTATACGCCCTTGCAGGTTAAACAAGCAGTAGTTGGTTATGGCCGAGCTACAAAAGATCAAGTTCAATCCATGGTTAAAATTTTATTAAGTTTACCAAATATTCCACGTCCAGATCATGCTGCGGATGCCCTGGCAGTGGCTATTTGTCACATTAATTCCAGATATAGATACTGATTAGTCACACCTTTTTTTAAATTAATTAGTTTTCTTCAATTCACGAATGATAAGAGAATAATTGTATCAGAAAAAAAATTGATAGTTAAAAAGAAACTAACATCTTTAAATATATACATATATACATAAAGTTTTTATAATGTTATTATGTGGGGTAAGCTTATTTTTAAAATATTTTTAAGTTAGGGAAGAAATATGATATCTTTTTTAAAAGGTATTGTGGAAAGCAAAGAAACTGATTCAATTGTTGTAGACGTGAACGGAATAGGTTATTTAATATATGTCCCTTCTGTTGACAGGTTTATCTTAAGCAATGAGAAGCAAATTATTTTCACATATCTATATATTAGAGAAGATCGCATTATCTTATATGGTTTTCTATATAAGAACGAACGTGACTTTTTTAAAATATTAATTGATACTCCGGGGATTGGTCCACGAGTAGCATTGAATATCATTACCGATATGGGTCCGGAGCATTTTCAGCATGCGGTATTAGAAGAAGATTTGAATTTAATTAGCAGTATTTCAGGTATTGGCATTAAATTAGCTAAAAAAATTGTTTTAGAATTAAAAGAAAAATTAAAAAAATTCAGTATAGTCCATCCTAATACAGAAGACAATCCAGAAAAAAAAGATTCTGTTTATGATGGTGTTGAGGCACTAAAGTCATTGGGATATTCAGAAAAGGAAGCCAAACAACGCATAGCGTTAGCAGTTAAAAAACTAAAAAATAAAAGACCCCTTGTTGTTGAGGATCTAATAAAATATGCTTTGAATAAGACAAAAATACCCTAAAAATACTCCTAATTCTTGGCCAGTTATTTTAGCATATCCCAGGTGTCTCCTAGGAATGATAATTTTTCACCTGAAGTCCAAAGCAGACAGTTGTATTGCTTAGAAATTCAGTCAAAATATTAGAAAAAAGCAGAACAAAAGTTACTAACAAAAAGGGATACCTCTTTCAGAGGTTCTTAAAGCCAACTGCTTTGCGGGTGCGATGTTTGGTTGGAAAATAATATAATTATATCTAACATTTTTATTAGAAGGTTTACGAATGAATAGAAAAGAAGATTTAATTGATCAAGATCTAAAAAAAGAAGCTATAGAATCTGAAGCAAATTTAAGACCACTTAAACTGGTACATTTTATTGGCCAAAAAAATGTAAAGGAAAACTTATCTATTTATATTCAAGCTGCCTTAAAAAGGAATGAGCCTATAGATCATATTTTATTATACGGTCCGCCTGGTTTAGGGAAGACTACTTTGGCAAATATTATCGCCAGAGAAATGGGAGTTAATATAAAAATGACCTCAGGACCGGTAATAGAAAGAGCCGGAGACCTGGCAGCCATTTTAACAAATCTAAAAGAGAAGGATATCTTGTTTATTGACGAAATACATAGGCTTAATCGATCCGTAGAAGAAATATTATATCCTGCATTAGAAGATTTTGCTCTGGATATATTGATCGGGAAAGGACCAAGTGCTAGATCGATCAGGATTGATTTGCCAAAATTTACCTTAATTGGTGCCACTACCAGGACTGGCCTGATAACCTCACCGCTGAGAAGTCGCTTTGGCGTAATTTCCAGAATTGGATATTATCATGATGAAGAATTGCAGGAAATTATCATTCGTTCTGCAGCTATTTTAAAAATTAAAATTGAAGAAAATGCATCAACAGAGATAGCCAGACGTTCCAGGGGTACACCTAGAATTGCCAATCGCTTATTAAAAAGAATCAGAGATTATGCCCAAATTGAAGGAGAAGGTATCATCAGCCAAGATATCGCTATTTTTGCTTTAAAGAATATGGGTATTGATAATCTTGGTTTGTGTGAAATCGATAAAAGATTATTATTAACCATCTTAAATAGATTTCAAGGCGGGCCTGTAGGATTGGGAACATTGGCAGCTTCTATTAATGAAGATAAAGAAACAATTTGTGATGTTCACGAGCCATATCTATTACAAAAAGGATTTTTATCCAGGACACCACAAGGTAGGAAAACAACTGACATGGCTTTTCGTTATTTTTACCAAAAAAAATACCTGCAGTCTGATAAAGGAGATTCTTCTCTCTTCTAATCCAGGCCAGGGATGTAAATAGAAGAAGTAAATAATGTCATATATGAATATAATAGCTAAAATGTTGATTATTTCAGGAATAATTATTATTACTGCCGGAATAATATTATTATTACTGGATAAAACCCCTTCAATCCCCTTTCGGTTACCGGGTGATATTTTTATTAAAAGAAAGAATTTTGTGTTCTACTTTCCGCTGGGATTGTCTATTCTATTAAGTATCATATTAAGCATTATATTCCGTATTTTCAGGAATTGAATTTTTATAAAAACGATAGTAGTTGAGGTATTTTATATGAAACAGTATTCGAGATACAGCATTTTGTTGTTTTTCATTATCGTATTTTTTTCTATAATTAATCAAAATATCTGGGCAAAAGTTCCTATCTTGCGTGTTGGTATTTTGTTAGATTGCAAAGAGATTACTATAAGCAGTGAAAAAAAATTAAATATCCACGAAATACCCTCTATGAAAATGCTTTTTGTACAGGAAAAGGTTCATCCACTTAAGATAGCCTCCGAAACACACGGTATAAAAGTTAATAACCAACAATATCCATCCATAGAAGGAATTAAAATAATTCCCGAAGAGGGAGGGTTGATTAAGGTAGGAGAGAGGAAATACAGGGGTGAAATAGAAATTGTTAATAAAGAGGGATCATTCAATGTGATTAACATCATTGAAATCGAAGAATACCTGTATGGTGTTTTAAAAAAGGAAATTTCCCCCGAATGGCCGGAAGATGTCTTAAAAGCTCAGGCTATTGCTGCCCGGACATTTGCTCTTTCTAATATAAATAAATATATTAACCAGGGATATAATATTTGTGCAACCACAAACAGTCAGGCATATGGAGGGGTGTACCATGAACATCCTGCCACAAACAAAGCGGTAAATGATACCAGGGGCATAATCATAACTTATGAAGGAGAGCCGATTAATGCAGTCTATCATTCTGACAGCGGTGGATATACTGAGAATAGTGAGGATGTATGGGGCGGCTATATTCCTTATTTAAGGAGTGTACCTTCGGATTATGAAAAAACAGTTTCACCTCCTTATCATTCTTGGGATTGCTCTCTTACTGAACAAGAAATATTGTCAAAGCTTGCCCGACAAGGATTCCAGCTTAGTCGTATTGATGACATAGTTATTGCAGAAAAAACAGAGAGCGGCAGGGTAAAGTCTGTGGAAATTATTGGTGATAATAATCAAAAAATTACCTTAAAAACAAACGATTTCAGGCTTTTAATCGGGCCTACACTTATCAGAAGTTCCTTGTTTGAGATTGATAAAATAGGAGAAAAGGAAGAAGAAATTATCCCGGATAATGGTAAACCTGACATGTCTGAACAGGAGATTGAGACATCACAAAAATCGGTGAGAGAAATTTTAAAAGAAAAAAAGGATATCAGCATTTCTGAACTAATAAATCTGCTAAATAGGACGAGAGAAAAGAAAGAACCAGAAAAAGTATCTTTACCGGAAACCGAAGAAAACCATAAGTCCGGTGATATAATATTTGCTTTTATTGGACAGGGAAATGGTCACGGAGTTGGTCTATCCCAGTGGGGAGCACATGGTATGGCTGCACAAGGACACAATTATGAAGATATATTGAAATATTATTATCAGGGAATCCAGTTGACGAAATTATACTGATTATACTAATAGTTCGAATATTGGTTATTAATACAGAGGTTATAGATGGATATAAATCTTTTTGACTATAATTTGCCTCCTGGCTATATTGCTCAGGAACCTTTAGAAAAAAGAGATCAAAGTAAATTAATGGTCCTTGAGAGAAAAAGCGGTTCCATAGAACATAAAAAATTTTATCAAATAATAAAATTTCTGCAATCAGGCGACATTATAGTATTAAATAATAGCAAGGTGTTACCGGTTCGGTTACAAGGTTATAAGAAAAAAACCGGAGGGGAAGTTGAAGCCTTACTCATTCGTAAATTTACTGATCATCAATGGAAAGTATTATTGAA